>JAGQIT010000492.1:4048-8692 GCA_020431135.1 Myxococcales bacterium
GAGGACGCGATCGTCGAGCGGGTCGAGGCCAAGCTCGGCGGCGATCTCGAGATCGCCGAGCTGAGCTTCGACTTCGATCACGCCGATCTCCGCGGCGTCGCGTTCACCCTCGCGGACGGATCGTCAGTGACCTTCGACGAGGTCGAGGTGGATCTGGAGGAGGGCGGCGTGTGGCGTGGGGTCGTCGCGGTCGAGCGCGTAGCGCTGCGCGGCGGGGCGATCCGCGGCGACGTCGACGACTTCCGCGAGCTCGCCGACAAGCTGCGCAAGCGCTCCGGCGCCGACGACGAGGGCGGCTCTAGCAAGAGGATCCGCATGCGGCCGAAGACGGTCGCGGTCGAGGGGGTCGCGGTCGAGCTGACGTGGCCGCGCCGCGGGACCGCGAGCGGCGGCGGTGTCCTCGACGCGAGCGTCGACGTCGGGGCGAAGACCGCGTCGATCACCCTCGCCGACGCCGTCCTCCGCCGCGGCGAGCGTTCCTTCGAGGCGCGCCGCCTGCGGACCGAGGTCGCGGGCGGCGACGACGGCGTCGCCTTTCCGGTGAGCCTGTCGATCGAAGGCGGCGCGATCCCGTTGACCCCGGAGATCGCCGTCGCCGACGTGCATGGCGACGTCACTGTGACGGATCGCGAGCTCACCGAGCTGATCGTCGATCTCGCCGGCGGCTTCTCCGATCGCGAGGGCTCGAAGCGCGCAGAGGATCACGCGGGCGGCGAGCTGTGGTCGGTCGCCGGCAAGGTGCGCCGGGATCTCAGCGCCGGGGACATCAAGCTCGACATGGCCGCCTTCGAGCTGGCCAAGGTCCCACAGGTGCTCGAGCGCCTGCCGCTCGTCGACTCCGGCGACGCGACCGTCGGCGGCGAGGTCAGCCTCCACTTCGCCGAGGGGAAGGCCGACGTCGCCGGCAAGGTCGCGATCGCCGGCCTCAACGTCGATCACGCGATGCTCGCCAGCGAGGTCGTCCGCGACGTCGGCTTCGACCTCGAGCTCGAGGCGAGCGTCGACCCGGGCGCCTCGGAGCTCGTCCTGCGCAAGGCGAGGCTCGAGCGCAAGGGGGTCGTTCTCGAGGTCGACGGGACGATCCGCCACCCCGAGGTCGTCGAGGAGCGGCGCTACGAGATCAACGCGGCGATCCCCTCGGTGCCGTGCAAGGACATGCTGCGGGCGATCCCCGTCGAGCTGGTCCCGAGCCTCGTCGGCTTCGACCTCAGCGGCGACTTCGAGATGACAGCGGCGGCGAAGATCGACTTCGCCGACCTCGAGGCCGTCTCGCTCACCGGCAAGGTCGGGATCGACAAGTGCAAGGTGAAGAGCGCGCCGCCGCGGGTGAGCTCGCAGCGCCTCCAGGGGCCCTTCACCCACCGCGCGGTGATGCGTGACGGTCGCGTCGTCGTCGTCGAGCTCCACCCCGGTTCGGGGGACTTCACGCCCCTCGACGACATCTCGCCCTACATGGTCGCGGCGGTGATGACGACCGAGGACGGCGGCTTCTGGCGCCACAAGGGCTTCATCACCTCGCAGTTCGAGGCGGCGCTGCGGCGCAACCTCAAGGCCGGGAAGATCCGCCTGGGCGCGTCGACGATCACCATGCAGACGGTGAAGAACGTCCTCCTGAGCCACGAGCGGACCTTCGCGCGCAAGCTCCAGGAGCTCTTCCTCACCTGGTACATCGAGCGCTCGCTGCCGAAGAAGCGGATCATGGAGATCTATCTCAACGTGATCGAGTTCGGCCCGGGGATCTACGGGGTCACGCGCGCCGCTCGTCACTACTTCGGCAAGAAGCCCGCCGACCTGACGCCGCCCGAGGCGGCCTACCTGGCGCTGATGCTGCCGAGCCCGGTCCGCCGGCACGTCCACTACTGCGAGGGCGAGCTGTCGTCGAAGTTCAAGCGCAAGCACGAGCGGATCCTCCGCTACATGCAGGAGCGCGGGCGCATCGACGACGCGACCTACGAGGCCTGGAAGGACGTCGGCATCACCTTCGATCGCCGCGAGGCGGGCTCGAAGAGCGAGTGCCTCGCGCAGATCAAGCGGCTGATGGAGGCCTCGGTGAAGCAGCACGCGGACTCGGGGCTGCTCCAGGGGGCGACCGCGGATCCCGAGGACACCGCGCCGGAGAACTTCGAGGCGCTCCTCGATGAGGGCGACAGCGAGGGCTACGATCCTGCGGCCGCGGACGCCCCGGGCAAGCCAGCGATGGACGAGGTGGACGACATCTTCATGCACGCGGAGGAGCGGTGAGGGCGATCCGCTGCGGCGCCCCGCGCCTCGGGCTCGCGGTCGGGCTCGGGCTCGGGCTCGCGCTGGCAAACGCCGGTGAAGCGCGCGCGCAGGAGGTGATGATCAACGCCGACGCCGCGCCGCGGCCCCCGGAGCAGCGCCAGCGCAAGGTCCACGGCGACGTCACCCTCGGCGCCGCCTTCGGCTTCATCACCGAGGATCCGATCGCCAGCTTCGATCCGAGCTTCGCCCTCGATCTCCGCGACATCGTCCCGCTCCAGCTCCGCCTCGGCGGGCCGCTGCGCCTGCGCATGTACGACCGCCAGCCGACGCAGGACCAGGTGATCCGCGGGGCGGACTGGGACGAGGCCGGGGACTTCGTCGCGATCCTCCAGCGCCTCCACTACGCCGACACCTTCGCCTTCGGCGAGCGCGGCCTCGCCAACGTCGATCTGCGGATCGGCGGCCTCGGCCGCGTCCAGCTCGGCCACGGCTCGCTGGTGATGGGCTACGCCAACAGCCTCGACCTCGATCGCCGGCGCTCCGGGGTCGATCTCCACACGCGGGTCGAGGGCTATCTCCTGGACCAGCCCGCGGGGATCGACGCGGGGATCGTCATCGGCGATCTCGCCGGCGAGCAGATCTTCGGCGGCCGCGCGGCGGCGGACTGGGCGGGCGCCAGCCTCGGCTTCTCGGCGGTCGGCGACCCGCTGGCGCCGCGCCAGCTCACCCTCGATCCGGCCGGCGAGGGGATCTCCGTCGATCGCCAGAACCGCCCGGTCGCCGAGGGCGAGACCGGCGCGGCCGCGGTCGGCCTCGATCTCAGCTACCGCTTCACCGATCGCTGGCGCTACCTGGTCACGCCGTACCTCGATCTCAACCTGATGCCAGGGATGGGCAAGGGGCTCCACTTCGGGGTCGACGCCGAGCTCGTCGTCGGTCGCCACCGCAATTCCCGCCTCGGGATCCGCGCGGAGCTGACGGCCGGCGACGCGAGCTACGATCCGGCCTACTTCGACGTCTTCTACACGATGCAGCGCGCCCAGGCGCCCTTCGTCGCCACGCCGGGGAGCCTCCCGGACGACGCCACGACCTACGCCCAGCCGAAGCGCGCCTTCGTCCTCACCAACGACCTCAGCGGGGTGGGGGGCTACGGCGCGATCCGCTTCGCCCACGAGGAGGGCGCCTTCGCCGAGACCGGCTACCGCTACCGCCCGGGGCCGCTCGGGCACACCTGGGAGACCCGCGTCGGCGTCGAGCTCGAGGTCGTCGAGCTCTCGCTGCTGCTCGCCCACCGCGGTGATCTCGGCTTCAAGGTGATCGAGCCCGCGGGCACTTTGGCGAGCTTCGACCTCGTGGTCCCGGTGCTCAGCTACCTCAACGTCACGGCGCGCGCGGCCTGGCTCTACGCGACGCGGCGCTCGCCGGGGGCGACGGCGGCGGCGGGCGTCGAGAGCACCGGCTTCGTCGGCGGCGGCGGCCTGATGCTCCTCGGCGTCGCCGGCCGCTTCCCGTGGTAAAGCGCGCCCATGGACCGCCGCGTCATCACCCGTGAGCTGGTCGCCGCGGTCGGGCGGGCGCGGACCCTGGAGATCCTCGGCGAGTTCCTCACCGAGGCCCGGAGGGCGCGGATCGAGGCGGTGCTCGGCGCCCGTTTGGTGTCGGTCGCCGCGGCGATCGAGGATCCCTACGACCCGCACAACGCCGCGGCGATCGTCCGCACGGCCGAGGCGGTCGGCCTCGCCGACGTCCACGCGATCACCCACAAGGGGCCCGTGCTCCGCGGCCGGCGGACCGCGCGCGGCGCGTTCCAGTGGGTCCGCCGCCACCACCACCGCGGCCTAGAGCCCTTCCTCGCGGCCGTTCGCGCCCGCGGAATGCGGATCGCCGCCGCGTGCGTTGAGGACGGGATGCCGCTCGCGCTCTCCGAGCTCCCCGTCGACCGGCCGATCTGCGTCCTCCTCGGCAACGAGCACAGCGGCCTCAGCGAGGAGGCGCGCGCGGCCGCCGATCTCCGCTTCCAGATCCCGATGCACGGGATGGTCGAGAGCCTCAACGTCTCGGTGGCGGCCGCGGTCGCGCTCTTCGACGTCGGCGCCCGGCGCCGGCGCGAGCTCGGGCGCGACGGCGACCTCGACCCGGAGGAGCGAGCAGATCTTCGGGTCAGCTGGTACGCTCGCTCCGTCGACGAGCGCCTCCTCGCCGCCCTCGCTCGCAAACACCTGGCCGCGCAGGGATCGACATGAACCGCCGCCGCCTCCGCCTCATCGCCCTCTGGCTCCTCGGTCTGACCGCCTTCGGCGCCCTCGCGGGGGTCGGCACGATCGTCGGGATCTTCTGGTACTACGGCCGCGCCGTCGAGGAGATCGACGTCCAGGCGATGCGCGCGTACCGGCCCTACCAGGTCACGCGGATCACCGCCCG
>JAGQIT010000492.1:8788-12746 GCA_020431135.1 Myxococcales bacterium
GAGGACGCCGACTTCTACAACCACGAGGGCATGGACTACATGGGCATGGCCCGGGCGATGCTCTCGAACATCAAGTCCGGCCACATCCGCCAGGGCGCGTCGACGATCACCCAGCAGGTGGTGAAGAACTTCCTCCTCAGCCCGGAGCGGACCTTCGAGCGCAAGATCCACGAGCTGATCCTCGCCCGCCGCCTCGAGCAGGCGCTGTCGAAGCAGGAGATCCTCGCCCTCTACCTCAACGAGATCTACTTCGGCCACGGTCGCTACGGCGTCGAGGAGGCCGCGCGCTTCTACTTCGGCAAGGGGATCGCCGACGTCGACCTCGGCGAGGCCGCGCTCCTCGCCGCGATGCCCAAGGCGCCGAGCAAGGCGTCGCCGCACAAGGATCCCGAGCGGGCCAAGGGGCGTCAGGTCTACGTCCTCAAGCAGATGGTCCGCCACGGCTTCGCGGCGCCGCGCGAGGCCCAGGAGTTCATCGACGCGCCGCTCGCCGTGGTCGAGCCGGACGCGGGGCCTGGGCCCGCCGACGACGCCCAGGAGTTCGTCGACATGGCGCGCGAGGAGCTCGTCCGCCTCTACGGCGAGGAGCGCCTCCTCCGCCTCGGCGCGACCGTGACGACCACTGTCGACCTCGAGCTCCAACGCAAGGTCCGCGCGGGGCTCCGCCACGGGCTCGCCGAGCTCGACCAGCGCCAGGGCTACGGCCACAAGATAAAGCCCGTCTCGGAGAAGCGGCAGGAGCGGGCGCTGAAGAAGACCAAGGGGGCGCCGGCGGTCGGCAAGATCTACGCGGGGGTCATCCGCGCGCCGGCCGAGGGGATCAAGCTGCCGAAGGACGCGGTCGCGATCCAGGTCGGCGAGCAGATGGTCATGCTCAAGGTCCCCGAGGGCTCGCGCTACGACCACCCCGAGAAGACCCACGCCGAGCAGTTCCCGATCGATGGGATCACGATGGTCAAGATCGTCGCCAAGGACGACGACCACGGCCAGCCCGAGGGGTGGATGGTCGGCGAGATCGGCTCGGGGCCGGAGGCCGCGGTCGTCCTCGCCGAGGTCGAGAGCGGCGAGGTCCTGGCGATGGTCGGCGGCTCCGAGTACCAGCGCGCGAGCTTCAACCGCGTCACCCAGGCCAAGCGCCAGCCGGGCTCGAGCTTCAAGCCCTTCGTCTACGGGGCGGCGATCGCCAGCGAGAAGTTCACGCCGGCGACGCTGGTCGAGGACTCGCCGGAGATCTACGAGAAGTGGCGGCCGACCAACTTCGAGGGCGACGTCTACCGCGGCGACATCCGCCTCCGGGTCGCGCTCACCCACTCGATCAACACGATCGCGATCAAGCTCCTCGACACCGTCGGCATCGAGGCGGTCCACGCCTTCGCCAAGGCGGCGGGGATCGACGCCGAGCTCACGGACAACCTCTCGCTGGCGCTCGGTGTCTCGGAGATCCCGCCCTACGATCTTCTCTCCGGCTACCTGACGCTGGCGCGCGGCGGCTCGCGGATCGAGCCGACGGTGATCCGGCGCATCGACGTCGCCGGCGGCGAGCCCTGGGAGCCCTCGCGCGAGGCCGTCCAGGGGCTGCGTGACGACGTCGTCTTCGTCCTCACGAGCATGATGACCAGCGTCGTCGCCGAGGGCACGGGGCGGCGCGCGCTGGCGCTCAAGCGGCCGGTCGCCGGCAAGACCGGGACCTCGGCCGAGCACCGCGACGCGTGGTTCGCCGGCTTCACGCCGCGGACGGTCGCCGTCGCCTGGGTCGGCTTCGACACGCCGAAGCCGCTCGGGCGCGCCGAGACCGGCGGGCGCGCGGCCCTGCCGATCTGGCTGAGCGCGATGCAGGCCGCCGAGGGCGACAAGCCGCCGCTGTCGTTCGAGCCGCCGGCGTCGGTGCTCGTGCGGACGATCGACAAGCGCACCGGCCTCCTCGCGCCGGAGCCCGTCATCGGCCCCGACGGCGTGGTGGTCGGCCCCGAGCCCGACGAGATCATGGAGGAGTACTTCGTCGCCGGGACCGAGCCGGTCGATCACGCCGAGCCGGCGGCGATCCCCGCGGGCGACGCGGTGCTCGATCTCTACGGCGACGGCGGGCTCGACTCGCCAGGGTCCGAGGACGGCGGCGACGCGGCTCCAGCTCCGACCCCGGCTGCGCCGCCGGTGGACGCGGACGGCGACGACGACTTCGGCCTGCCGTCGGTCACCGACGAGCCCTGATCGCGGACACGGCGGGGGTGCCTGCGCGCGGCGAACGAGCGACGTCCTCCGCGGCGGGTGCAGACGCGCCGACGGGCGCGTCGCTCAGCGCACGCGATCATCGGCGCGGTGGAGTGCGGCCTGCGCGGTCCTTGCACGCTCGCAGGGGCCCTCTGAAGGCCGCGCTCGCGTGACGCGCCTCCCATCTTTGCGGCGTGGCGATCTCGCGTGAGTGCTACGCTAGCGGGCGTATGGCCCGGGAGAAGGTCGTAGACCTCGTCGTTCGCCAGGGATCGACCCCGGCTGTCGACCGCGCGGGCTCAGCGAGCGCAGGGGAGGGCGGCGATCTCCAGCGCTGGGCGACGCGCAGCCCGGTGTCCTGGATGGCCATGATCGCCGGCGGTATGGCCCTGGTCTCGCTCGGGATCGTCGGCGCGATCCTGACGAGCTGGGGCTTCTTCGGCACGGCCGTCCTCACGAGTTTGATGACCACCGGCAGCGGCCTCGTCTTCCTCGGCCTGGTCAAGCGGCGGGGCCGGATCACGGCGGCGACCCAGGAGCAGCGCGCCCTGAGCACATCTGAGCACAAGCTCCTCGAAGAGCGGAGCAGGCGCATCCGAACGGCGATCGAGAAGGCGGGCCGGCCGCAGACCTTCGAGGCGCTCGTCGCCCGCACTCAGTGGACGCGCGAGGCGGTCCTCGACACCCTCCTCTTCATGAAGGAGCGCGGGCTCGTCGCGGAGGACCTCGACCTCGACACCGGCGACTGGGTCTACGCCCCGTCGGAGCCAGAGGTCGTGCCCGCCGAGCCAGTATCGCTTATGCTTGAGGAACGACGAGCGCTCTCCGAGCGGACGGAGACTGAGGGATGAAGGACAAGAACGTAGCCGCGATCCTCGCATTCTTCTTCGGAGGTGTCGGGGCGCATAAGTTCTACCTCGGCCAGATAGGCTCCGGGATCCTCTATCTGGTCTTCTGCTGGACCTTCATCCCGTCGATCATCGCCTTCATCGAGTTCATCATCCTCGCGGTGATGGACCGCGACGAGTTCAACCGGCGCTACAACGGCGCCAACACCCTCGGCTCGGGCTCGCCGGTGGTCGTGAACATGCTGCCGCCGTCGCCCTACTACCCGCAGCAGCCGCCGCCGCCCTACGGCTACGGTCACCCGCAGCAGGGGTACCCGGGCTACCCGCAGCAGCCGGGGTACCCGGGCTACCCGCAGCAGGGGCACCCGGGTCAGCACGGGCACCACCCCGGCGCCCAGGGCCCGGCGCAGGGCCAGGGTCAGGGCGGCGTCGATGTCGTGGCCAAGCTCGAGAAGCTCAACGAGCTGCGCATCGCAGGCCTCCTCACCGAGGACGAATTCGCCCAGCAGAAGGCCCGGATCCTCGAGTCTCTCTGAGCGTTGGAAAGACCGTGAGCGCCCGACCGTCGCCCCCTCGTCAGCCCGAGCTCGCGGGCCAGGGGGCGCGATGATCACGATCGCCCTCTACATCGTCTTCGGGACGATCGTCACCATCTCGATGCGTCGGCCGCTGCGGGCGCTGGTCGACGCGCGGCGCCAGAGCGTCAACCTGCGCAAGGCGCTGGCCGCCGCGGAGGAGGATGACTCCCAGCCCTTCGCCCATCTCAGCCCCGGGCTCGCGCGCCTCGGTCAGGACACGCGGGTCCTTCGCAACCTCCTCGAGGAGCCGCTGCAGGCGGTCGAGGCCTGGTGCCACGCCGACGACAGCCCGATCCTCGCCAAGGTCGATCTCGGCGACGGCTC
>JAGQIT010000492.1:12795-16064 GCA_020431135.1 Myxococcales bacterium
TGGGTGTCGACGATCGCCGCGCTCTCCGATCAGGATCGTTCGACCCTCGCCGAGCTCGGCCTCAGCGATCTCAAGGCCCGCGAGCTCCTCGGCGAGCGCGACGCCTTCCGCCGGGTGAGCCGGACGCCGAAGCGAGAGCTCGCGCGGATCGAGGCGCAGATGCGGCCGCTGATCGCCGCCCTCGACTACTTCGAGTCGGGGCTGCTCCGCGCTCGGATGGCGATCTACCGCTGAGCAGTCGCTGCCCCTGTCGCCTCGCCGCGTCCTCGCAATGAGCAACAGAGGCGCTCCGTCGGCGAGCGCGTCGGTCGGCGGCGACTCGCGGCGTAGCCGTCGGTCGCTAGCCCATCCAGTAGCTCAACCCGAAGGAGAGCATGCTGGTGAAGGGGAGGTCGCCCGAGAAGGCGCCGACGAGCGCCTGGTAGCCGACGGTCGCGCCGACGCCGTGGAAGAAGCGACCGACCCGACCTGGCCGGACCATCAGCCCCATGTTGAGCTGGAGGCGCGGGCCGTGCGGGGTGATCGACTCGGCGACGACGTCGTCGGTGAGCGCCCGCGCCGGCGCGTAGTAGAAGTCGTAGCCGACGCGGAGATCGAGGTAGCCGCGCTGGAGGAGCGCGAGGCGGCCGAGGTTCACGGACGGACCGCCGCCGATGAGCGCGACGGCCTGGACCTTGTGATCCTCGCGGAGGTTGAGGTTGCCGACGTTGGCGCGCAGCGAGAGGGCGTAGCCCATCGTGTTCCACGACTGGCCGATGTCGGCGCCGAGGCCGAAGAAGCGCCCCGACAGGTGGTGATCGTTGCTGCCGAGGACCGTGAAGTTGCCGGTGACGACGACGTTGAAGCGACCCGGGTTGTCCTCGGGGCGGTAGAGGTTGTGGAAGAAGGTCGCGCGCGCCTCGAGCTGCTCGTCGCTGAGGTCCTCATCGTCGAGCGGATCGGTGGTGGTTCCGACGTCGGGGGGGCGAGGAGACGGCTGGGGTTGCGAGTCCACAGACGGCCCGAGAAGATCCTCAGGTGGCGCTTCGGGGGACGGCGCGACGGTCGGCGCGACCTCGGGTTGCGGCGGCGTCGGTTGGTCCGGCTGCGCGCTCGTCGTGGAGGTTGCGGGCTGCGCAGGCGCTGTGGGCTGCGTCGCGGCGTCGGCCGTAGTCGCCGGTTGGACGGCGTTCGTCGGGGTCGCGTCCGTAGCCGGCGCAGACGCTGCTGCGTCCACCGGGACGAGCAGCGCGAGCCCGAGGAGAGCCCCTGCGAGGGGTTGATCCGAGCGGAGCGACGGCCGAGAGAACATGCGCATAGGCTACTCGTCAGCGACGAGGCGAGCGAGGGATCTTTGCCACAACTGACGTTCAGCGCCAGCTACTTGACGAAATTTGCGATCGCTCCAATGATTGCCGCAGGGACCGGGGGGGTGCGCGTGTGCTCACCGGGTCACCAAGAACCCGTTGAGCCATCACGGAGAATCCCATGAAGAACCGTCGCATTCCCGGTCGCCGGCGCCCGCAAGGGCCCTGGGTCGCGCTCCTCGCCGCGACCTTTGTCGCGCCCCTCGTCGCCTGCGGCCCGATCGCCTTTGAGGACCAGAGCGCCCTCAACATCATCGGTGACCCGCCGCCGCCGCCGCCAAAGCCCGAGGTCGTCGAGACCCCGAAGCGGGTCGAGGTGAAAGACAACGCGGTCGTGATCCACGAGAAGATCGAGTTCGAGCAGGACAAGGCGATCATCCGCGAGGTCTCCTACGACCTCCTCCGCGAGGTCGCCGAGACCATCCTCGAGCACAAGCAGATCAAGAAGATCTCGGTCGAGGGCCACGCCTCCGCCGAGGGCGACACCGACTACAACCTCAAGCTCTCGCAGAAGCGGGCCAAGGCGGTGATGGAGCACCTCATCGAGAAGGGCGGCATCCCCAAGGACATGCTGACCTCGAAGGGCTGGGGTGAGGCCAAGCCGATCGCCTCGAACGACACGGAGGAGGGCCGCGAGGACAACCGCCGCGTCGAGTTCATCATCACCGAGCAGGACGTCACCCAGAAGAAGGTGGAGGTCGATCCCGAGACCGGTGAAGAGAAGGTCATCGAAGAGAAGACCACCACGGTGGAGAACTAGAGCGGAGGACGATCATGCGCACAGTCATTCTCAGCACCATCTTCGTCGCCGCCTCCGCGGTCATCCCGGGCTGCAGCTGCATGGCCCGCGACGCCGAGACCTACAAGGCCGACACCCGCTCGCTCCTCGAGACCCGCAACGACGCGGTCAAGAGCTGCTACGACGTCGCCCTGACCACGGACCCGAACGTCAGCGGCGACGTCGTCGTCAACTTCCTCGTCGAGAAGAAGACCGGCAAGATCATGAACACGTCGATCGACACCGCGCGGTCGACGGCCCCGGACGCCCTCAGTACGTGCATCGTCGAGGCGATCGACGGGCTGATCCTCGATCCGGTCGATCAGCGCGAGGGCCAGGCGACGTTCGTCTGGAGCTTCAAGGCCAACCCGCCGCCGCCGGCGGCCTAGCGGCCTCGCGCTCCACGCTTGGGAGCGCAGCGAGGGGGCGGTCGCCGGCAGCCGGCGTCCGCCCTCTTCGCGTGCGGGCGCGGGCACCCTGAACCGAACCACGCAGAACCAAGAGGAGAGGGCGGTCGCCGTGAGCCGGCGCCGCCCTCTCGTGTCGCGCTGCGGACCCGCCTAGACGCAGGCGAGCGCGTGCTCGAGGTCGCAGCGGAGGTCGTCGACGTGCTCGACGCCGACGCTGAGGCGGATGAAGCCGTCGTGGATCCCGAGCTTCTCGCGGTTCTCCTTGGGCACCGACGCGTGGGTCATGATCGCGGGGTGCTCGATCAGGCTCTCGACGCCGCCGAGGCTCTCGGCGAGGGTGAAGACCTTGAGCGCCTTGAGGAAGCGGGTCGCGCCCGCGAGGTCGCCCTTGAGGTAGATCGAGATCATCCCGCCGAAGCCGCTCATCTGGCGGTCGGCGAGCTCGTGCTGCGGGTGGCTCTTGAGGCCGGGGTAAATGACCCGCTCCACCTTGGCGTGGGCCTCGAGGTACTCGGCGATCGCCGTCGCGTTGGCCTGGTGCCGCTCCATCCGCAGGGCGAGGGTCTTGAGCCCGCGCAGGGTGAGGAAGCAGTCGAAGGGCGCCGCGATCGCGCCGCACGAGTTCTGGAGGAACGCGAGGCGCTCGTAGAGGTCCTGGCGGCGGGTGATGAGGGCGCCGCCGACGACGTCCGAGTGGCCGCCGATGTACTTGGTGGTGCTGTGCATCACCAGGTC
>JAGQIT010000493.1:0-858 GCA_020431135.1 Myxococcales bacterium
AGCGCCGGCTCGCAGTACTCGCCGTCGGCGCAGTCGTTGGCGCTCTTGCACGGCGCCCCCGGGACCACGCACTGGTCGAAGAGACAGACCTCGCCGCCGCCGCAGCAGGCGACGTCGCCGCAGGCCGACTCGATCGCGCAGCAGGAGCCGTCGATGCACTTGCCGTCGCCGCACTCCCGGTGGCTCGTGCACTCGACGCCGCCAGAGGTCGTCATCCCGGTGCTGCCGCTGGTCGTGCCGACGGTCTCGCCGCTGCCGCCGGTCGTGCTGGTGCCGCTGCTCCCGGTCATGCCGCCGGTCGTGCTGCCCGCGGTGTCGCCGGTCGTGCTGCTGCTCCCCTGCGAGGTCGCGGTCGTCGTCGCCGAGCCGGAGCCGTCGCCGCGCCCCGAGTCGCCGCTGCAGGACGCGACGCCGAGGACCATGGCCAACGCCGCGACCGGCGACACTCTGCGTACATCGAGACTATCCATGGGCCGATCTTCGCCGCGCGACGTGGCGACGTCCACCGAAGGCGCGCGGGCTGGCGTCGCCGGTGGCGCGATCGGGCCGCCGGGCCGCCGTATCACCGCGCGCGATCCCAACCCGTGAGGGGCGCACTCCACGCCCCGGTCGTTCTCGGCGCAGACGCCCGAGCTCGTAGAATTGCGGCCGAGCGGCGACGCGCGCGTCGCTCACAATCGCGCCGTGCGATATCCTCCCTGAGATGGCGTGGCGTGACCGGGTCCGGGGGAGCGGCGTCGCGGCGGTGGCCCTCCTCCACCTCGGCCTCCTCGCGATCTTCATCGCCCCGGATCTCTGGGGCGCCGGGCGGCCGCTGCCGAACGTCGACTTCCACACCCACGCGACCCAGACCTGGCG
>JAGQIT010000493.1:954-6893 GCA_020431135.1 Myxococcales bacterium
TGTGGACCTACGCGCTGACGGCCCTCGGGGTCGAGCGCACCGTCGCCTTCAACAGCTTCGCGCTCCTCGTCCACCTCCTGGTCGTCCCGGCGGTCTACGTCGCCGCCCGCCTCTTCGAGCTGCGGCCGGCGCGGGCGACCCTCGCCAGCCTCCTCGCCGTGCTCCTGTGGTGGTTCGACGCCTGGCTGCACTGGTGCTGGTGGATCGGCATGGTCGCCTACGCGGCGGCGTCGTTCCTCGCCCTCGTGCCGCTCGCGCTCTTCTACCGCTTCACCGAGGACCGCAGGCCGTGGCAGGCGATCGCCTGCGCGCTCGCCCTCGCCCTCACCCACCTCGTCCACCCCTACGCCTTCTTCGTCCTCGCGCCGCCGATGCTGGCGCTGTGGTGGCGCGCGCGTCGGCGGCTGCGGCCGCTCGATCACGCGGCCGTGGTCGCGATCGCCGGGCTGACGGTCGCCGCCAACGCCTACTGGCTCGTCGTCGCCGCCCAGTTCTGGCACTACATCCTCGACTCGGCGATCTACGGCCAGGCCCACCTCGGGATCCTCGGCGCCGATCTCCTCGAGTGGCTGCTCGAGCCCGAGACCACCGGGCTCATCGGCGCGCGAACGACCTTCCGCTGGTTGACCCTCGCGCTCGCCGTCCTCGGCCTCGTCGCCTGGCGGCGGCGCGACGATCGGCGCTTCGTCCCCTTCGCCCTCGGCCTCGGCTGCCTCGCCGCCCTCACCTACCTCGGCGGCTACTCGGCGATCACCGGGCAGATCCAGCCCTACCGCCACGTCGGGCCGCTGGTGATGCTCGCGGCGATCCCCGCGGCGGATCGCCTCGGCGAGCTCTTCGCCGGGCGGCCGTGGCGGAGCTGGCCGCGCTCGGCCCAGGTCGCCGTCGCCCTGGCGATGATCCCCGCCGGCCAGCACCTCGTCGCCGAGACCACCTACTACACCTACGGCCTCCTGCCGCAGCCGGAGCCGCCGGCGCTGTCGCGGCAGCGCTGGGTCATCGGCAGCAGCGGCTTCATCCGCCCGCCCGACTACCGCCTCGTCGAGGCCGACGCGTCGATCGTCGAGCTCCAGGCCTGGGTCCGCGCCAACGACGACGGCCAGGCGCGCGTCCTCGTCGAGCTCGGCCACGTCGGCGAGGCCCTGGCCTGGGGGACAGGCGCGCAGGTGATCGGCGGCTTCACCCACCGCAACCTCGCGCACTCGCGGGCGAACCTCTACCGCCGCTACCCGACCGGCGCCCTCGCCCCGGCGCCGCTGCGCGCCTACCTCGACACCTACGCGATCGGCTGGATCGTCACGACGCCGCCGGCGCCCTGGCTCGAGACCGAGGCCTACCGCGCGCTCGTCGAGCGCGCGGCGAGCTTCGGCCCGCACGTCGTCTACCGCGTCAAGTCGCCGGCGCCGCTCGTCAAGTCCGGCGGCGGCGCGGTCACGGCGGCGACCAACAGGCTCACCGTCCGCGGCTCGAACCCCGCCGTCGACCTCGTCCTCCGCTACCACTGGATGGAGACCCTCGCCTGCGCCCCGAGCTGTCGGATCGAGCAGGCGGCGATCGGCAACGACGACCCGGTCGGCTTCATCCGCGTGCCGGCGCCCCACCCCGCCGATCTCGAGATCGTCAACACCTACGAGGTCCAGGGATGAGCCCGAGCCCCGCCGCCTCCGCCCGCGACCGCGGCCCCGTCCGCGCGGCCCTGCGGATCATCGCCGACGTCGCCTACTTCCGCCTGCGCCGCCTCGAGATGGCCAACCTCGTCGGCGCCGCCGGGGTCGCCGTCGCCGTCGGCCTCGCGCCCCTCGAGATCGCGGGCCGCCTCGGCTTCGGCGCGCTCCTCAACCTCCTCGTCTACCTCAACAACGACTTCCTCGACGTCGACGCCGACCTCGCGTCGACGACCCGCGAGCCGGCGATGACCCGCTTCCTCGCCGCCCACCGCGGCGCGGCGATCGGCGCCCAGCTCGGCCTCCTCGCCCTCCTGGCGCTGATCGCCGGGCTCTGGGAGCCGACGCTGCTGGTCCCGCTGCTCGCCGGCGGCGGCCTGTGCTGGGCCTACTCGGCGAAGCTCAAGCACGTCGCCGGCCTCGACGTCGCGGCGATGGTCGCCTGGGGTGTCGCCATGACCCTCGTCGGCGCGCCGCTCGGCAGCGCCCTCGCCTGGGCGCTGGTCATCCAGCTCGGCCTCTTCTCCGGGGTCTTCGAGAGCATCCAGGTGCTCCGCGATCGCCCCGAGGACATCGACGCCGGCGTGCGGACGACGGCCGTCGCCCTCGGCGAGGTCGGCACGCGGCGGCTGATCCAGATCATGCTCCTCGTCGCCGCGACCTACGCGGCGCTCGTCGTCCACCCGGCGGCCGGGCTCCTGCCGCTCGTCGCCCTCGCCCTGCCGATCCGGCGGGCGTCGATCCCCGCCTACTGGACCCGCGTCCGCCTCCTCCTCGGCGTCGCCTTCCTCGCCGAGCTCGCCTGGGTCGCCGTCCACGGCGAGACCGCGGGGCTGTGGCTCGTCGTCGGCGACGGCCGGATCACGTGATGGTCGAGGCGATGGCGGAGAGCGACGAGAGCGCGGGCGCGGGGCGCCGCAAGCTGTGGATCGCCGGCCTGGTGATCGCCGCCGTCCACCTCAGCCTCGTCGCCTACGCCTTCCCGGCCGAGGTGGTCTTCGGCGACGCCGGCTTCAACAAGCCCGACTACCACACGCACTGGCAGCAGGCGCAGGTCCTCCTCGAGCTCTACCGCGAGACCGGCCGCCTGTGGGCCTACGATCCCGGGCTCCTCGCCGGGCACCCCGTCGGCCTCTTCTTCGACGTCGACAACAAGCTCCACTTCCTCTGGGTCCTCGCCCTGACCCGCCTCGGCGTCGGCGCGGCCGCGGCCTTCAACCTCTTCGCCGTCGCCTCGTCGCTCCTCGCCCCGCTGTCGCTGGCCGGCGCCGCCCGCCTCCTCGGCTACCGCGCGCCGGCCATCCTCGCCGTCGCCGGCGTCACCGTGCTCCTGTGGAACTTCGACTCGACGCTCCACTTCCTGTGGACGGCGGGGATGCTGTCCTTTGCGACAGCTTGTCACCTGGCGCTCCTCTGCGTCGGCCTGATGTGGGCGATGCTCCGCGGCCGCCGGCCCTGGCTCGCCTTCGCCGGCCTCGCCGTCGCCCTCCCGCTCGCCCACCTCACCCACGTCTGGGCCTTCGCGATCCTCGTCGTCCCGCTCGTCGGGCTCTACCTCGGCCACGCCCGCCGCCTCGACCTCGCCGGCCACCTCCGGGTGTGGCTCGCCGTCGCCGCGACGCTCGCCGTCAACGCCTACTGGCTGCTGCCGGCGCTGCGCCACCTCGACTGGCTCACGGAGTCGGCGGTGGTCGGCCAGGCGACGCCGCTCTACCTCGTCGCCGACTACCTCGAGGTCCTCGTCAACCCGGTCAACACCGGCTACGCCGAGCCGCGGACGCTCTTCCGCTTCGCCGCGCTCCTCGGCGCCGCGGCGACGCTCGTCAACTGGCGGCGCCGCCGAGACCCGCGCTTCGCCGTCTGCGCCTCGACGCTCGCCTGGCTCGTCGGCATGAGCTACTTCGGGACCTTCATCCCGCTCCTCAAGCTCACCGAGCCCTACCGCTTCGCCTCGAGCGCGACGCTCCTCGCCGGCCTCCTCGCCGCGCCCTGGCTCGTCGAGCACGTCCGCCCGGCGACGCTGCGCCGCCTCAGCGGGCCGGCGCGCGGCCTCGTCGCCCTCCTCGTTCTCCTCGTCGTCCCGCGGATCTTCAGCGAGGTCACGACCTTCGTCCCGGAGCTGCAAAAGCCGCTCCTCGAGGGCACGGCGATCGATCACCGCGGCGCCCGCGTGCCGACGCCGATCCACTCGATGCGCCTCCCCGCCGTCGACGACCACCTGAAGAGCCTCGCCCGCCACCTCGACGAGCTCCCGGGCGACGGCCGCGTCCTCGTCCAGCTCTGGCCGGTCGGCGAGTACCTCCGCGGCGCGCTCAGGCGCCCGGTGATCGGCGGCTTCCCGGATCGCCGCGTGATCCACGAGGCCGCCAACCTCTTCCGCCTGCGCCCCGACGAGCCGCGCTACTACGGCGACGAGCTCGGCGCCTACCTCGAGCGCTACCACATCGACTACGTCGTCTTCTCGCCGCCCTTCTTTCCCGAGATCGAGCGCCGCCTCGACCTCCTCGAGCCGGTGCGGGTCTTCGGCTTCCACAAGATCTTCCACGTCCGCCGGCCGTCCACGTACGTCGTCGGCGGCCGCGCGACGATCGACGCCGGCTTCGATCGGATCGCGGTCCGCGACGCCAGGGCCGACGACGGCCGCAGCCTCGTCCTGCGCTTCCACTACATGGAGGGGATGACCTGCGCCCCCGACTGCACGATCGAGCGCGCGCCGATCCCCCACGACCCGGTCGGCTTCATCCGCGTCGCCGCTGCGGGGGAGAGCGGGCTGCCGGCGTCGTTCGTGATCCGCCGCGAGGATCGCTAGCGGCGCCGACGATCTCCACGCGGACGACCGGGACACCAACAAGACACGCGGGAGCGCGCCGCCGCGACGCCGCCAATGCGGACGACCGCACGCACGGGCCGGGCGGCCGCGGCCGCCCGCTTGACAGCGACGGGCCGCGATCCGGATCCTGGCCTGGCTGCGTATGCCTCGCCTCCACCGCCCCGTCGCGCTCGCGCTGCTCGCCGCGGGCGTCAGCGGCTGCTTCGTCGACGATCCCGAGGGCTACGAGAACACGGCCGCGGAGACCTCGACGACCGCGTCGACCTCGACCTCGTCGTCGACGACCTCGGCCGCGTCATCGACCTGCGCGAGCGCGACCTCGGCGACCGGTGAGACCGCCGAGGCGAGCACGTCGACGACCGAGCCGCCCGCCGTCTGCGGCAACGGCGTGCTCGAGCCGGGCGAGGCCTGCGACGACGGCAACCTCGACGACCTCGACGCCTGCCTGTCGACGTGCGAGGTCGCGACCTGCGAGGACGGCGTCCGCAGCCAGGACGAGACCGACGTCGACTGCGGCGGCCCGTGCTCGCCCTGCGACGCCTGCGGGTCCTGCCTCAGCGACCAGGACTGCGCCGTCGGCAGCTGCGATCCCGACGAGCTCCGCTGCGTCTTCCGCTTCGACGTCACCATCGACTACCTCGCCAACTGCAACGATCCCGAGGAGCCGAGCAAGGGGGTGACGGTCGCGGTCCCCCCCGGCGCCTATGTGGCGACGGCGACCCCGGTCAGCGCCGGCAGCGTCTGGTCGCCGCCCTACACCCCGCCGGCCAAGGGCTGGGGCTGGCGAGCCCCCTGCGTCGGCGTGGAGTTCACTGAGCTGCGGACGCCCGCGGGCGTGTACTACGCGACCGTCGAGGAGGCCTTCGCCGCGCTGATCGCCCCGAGCGAGGCCTTCACCGTCGCCGGCGACGCCCTCGAGTGCGGCCTGAGCGACTCGAGCTGCGCCGACAACAAGGGCTCCGTCAGCTTCTCCGCGCGCTCGCTGTGCGAGTGATCGCGGCCCCCCGCGCCCGCTATACTCGCGCCCCATGGCCGAGACGATCTTCCTAAAAATCATCCGCGGTGAGATCCCCTGCCACAAGGTCTACGAGGACGACCTTGTCCTCGCCTTCCTCGACATCAACCCGCTGAGCGAGGGCCACACCCTGGTGATCCCGAAGCGCCCGGCGGCGACCCTCGACGAGCTCGACGACGAGTCGGCGGCGGCGATCGGCCGGGTCCTCCCGCGCCTGTGCCGCGCGGTCATGGCCGCGACCGGGACCAAGGCCTACAACGTCCTGCAAAATAACGGCGCCGGCGCCCATCAGGCGGTCTTCCACGTCCACTTCCACATCATCCCGAAGCCCGGACCGAAGCGCGGCCTCGGCGTCGGCTGGCCCATCGGCTCGATCGACCACGCCGAGGCGGCCGAGCTCGCGGCGGAGATCGCCGGGCACCTCGAGGCC
>JAGQIT010000493.1:7031-9105 GCA_020431135.1 Myxococcales bacterium
GGTCGCCTTCTGCTCGGCCGCGAGAAGTGGTATCGACGCGGCGATGCCCCGACGCGCCCCCGAACGCCGGCTGCTCCGCAGCGGCCCGATCACCCAGCGCGAGTGCACCCGCTGCGGGGCCTGCTGCTGCAACGCCCGCTCGAACGCCGCCGAGGGGTTCTTCCACTGGGTCGAGATCGCCGAGCGCGAGCCCATCCTCGCCGACGAGCGCCTGCGCGAGCGCCTCGTCACCTTCGACGACGCCGGCGTCGCCCACCTCCGCCTCGACCCCGACGGCCGCTGCCTCGCCCTCCGCGGCCGCCTCGGTCGCCGCGTCGAGTGCACGATCTACGACCTCCGACCGAGGGCGTGCCGGCGGGTCGAGGCCGGCAGCGACGAGTGCCTGAGGGCCCGGGCCGACCGCGGGATCGCCTGAGCGAACGCCGTCGAACACCGTTGCTCAGCCGCCCGCGGCGCCCCGCTGCGCCTGTCGTCAAATCCACGTTCTTTGCGCGGCTAAAAAACGCGCGCCCCGTGCCCATCGCAGTATCGTCCTAGGCGTCGACGCGCTCGCGCTGCCGCGAGCGCAGGAGGAGTACCCCATGCGTCTATCCACTTTGCACCTCGCCGCCGCCCTGTCCCTGTCCCTGCCGGTCGCCGCCTGCTCCGGCGACGACGGCTCGACGGCGGGCTCATCCGGAAACACCACCCAGACGAGCAACTCGACGTCGTCGAGCTCCAGCTCCAGCTCCAGCTCGACGTCAGACTCGAGCTCAGGTTCGGCGTCGAGCTCGAGCTCGAGCTCAAGCTCGTCGTCGACGACCGACTCGACCTCGTCGACCGCGACCTCGGATCCGACGTCGACGACCGACCCGACCACGACGTCGACGACCGATCCGACCACGACGGACGCGACCACCGACGCGACCACGGGCGATCTCTGCTCCGCCGAGAGCGAGAGCTGCGCCAACGGCGAGAAGTGCTGCGCTGACCTCCAATGCTGCTCCGGCGTCCCGGTGCCGCCGGGCATGGAATTCTGCTCGTCGATGTGCCCTATAAGCGATCGCAACCTCAAGGCCGACTTCAAGGCGATCGACCCGGCCCGCGTTCTCGCGCAGGTCGTCGCCCTCCCGATCACCACCTGGCGCTACAAGAAGGACAGCCCCGACGTCCGCCACCTCGGGCCGATGGCCCAGGACTTCAAGGCGTCGTTCGAGGTCGGCGCCAGCGACCGGATGATCTTCCCCCTCGACGCGACCGGCGTGTCGATGGCGGCGATCCAGGGGCTCCACCAGCGCCTCGTCGACGCCGAGGAGGAGAACGCCGCGCTCCGCCGCCAGCTCAGCGACCTCGAGCGGCGCCTCGCCGCGATCGAGGCCGACGCGCCCGCGCGCTGAGCTGTCGCGGCGGCCAGCTTCGGGCGCGCGCCATCGCGCGCCCGAGCGCCGCGGCGGCGCCCGGGCGCCGCCTGACACCTCCCAGGCCCCGTGTTAGCGTCCCCTCAGCACGCGTGCTCTGAGGGATACGGGCGTCGATGACCACGCGCAGCGGCAACGAGGAGGACACCCGACGCGACGCCGCGGCGCGCGCTGACGCGGCGACGGGCGCCACCCTCATCGCCGCGGCCGACCGCACGCGCGAGCCCGTCGACCCCAGGCAGCTCTCGACGGGCGACACTCTCATCGCCCCGGCCGGCGATCCGCGCGTGCCCGTCGACCCTCG
Organism: Myxococcales bacterium; assembly: GCA_020431135.1. Taxonomy (GTDB): domain Bacteria; phylum Myxococcota_A; class Polyangia; order Nannocystales; family Nannocystaceae; genus JADJRG01. The sequence continues at coordinate 8,733 of JAGQIT010000493.1, forward strand.
GCAGCTCGCGACGAGCGACACCCTCATCGCCCCGGACGCGGACGCAGCGTCGGCGCCAGTGTCTGGGATCGCGGCGACGGCCGTCGCCTCCGCGGATGAGGCCGCTACCTTCATCGCCGGCGCGAGGGCCCCGCGGTCGCCCGCGAGAGGGTCCGCGCGTGGACGCGGCGCCACCCTAGGGCGCTATCTCATCCTCGAGCGCCTCGGCGCCGGCGGCATGGGCGAGGTCTACGCGGCCTACGATCCGGAGCTCGACCGCAAGGTCGCGATCAAGCTGCTGCGCCGCGAGCTCTCGGGCGCCGGCACGAGCGGGAGCTCGCGCCTCCTCCGCGAGGCCCAGTCGATGGCCCGCCTCTCGCACCCCAACGTCGTC
>JAGQIT010000494.1 GCA_020431135.1 Myxococcales bacterium
GGATGATCGGCGCCGCCGAGCTCGCGCGGATGAAGCCCGGGAGCGTTCTCGTCAACACCTCGCGCGGCGGCCTCGTCGACTGCGACGCCCTCCTCGCGGCGATCGAGGGCGACGTCCTCGGCTTCTACGCCGCCGACACGATCCGCGACGAGGCCGGCATGTGCGAGGCGGAGCGCCTCCTCGCCGAGCACCCGCGCGTCCTCCTGACGCCGCACATCGGCGCCCAGACCGAGCGCTCCTTCGCCAAGATGTGCACCGTCGCGGTCGAGAACATGCTCGCCGCGCTCGCCTCCCCGCCGCCGCCGTGAGGGCGGCTCCGCGCTCGCGCCCCGGCGTCGACGACCCGCGTGGACCCGCGCGTCGCCGTGCTAGCATCGCCCCATGTCGGTCGGTTGGCTCCGCGTGTTCATCGCCGCAGCGCTCCTCTGCGCGGCCCCTGGGTGCAAGAAGGACGAGAGCGAGGCGCCGCCGAGCGGCGGCGACGTGGCCGAGGACGACACCGCCAACGACGAGGACGGCGAGCTCGAGGATCCCGAGGAGTCGCCCTACCTCGACTTCTCGAACTTCAACGACAAGGTCGACGAGCACCTGAGCGAGATCGTCGCCTGCTACAACGAGACCGCCGGCAAGGAGGGCGACGCGCCCACCGGCCGGGTGAAGACGACCTTCACGATCGACGGCGACGGCGCGGTCAAGGAGCTCAAGTTCGACGACCAGCGCAGCACGCTCCAGCACCCCGGCCTCAACAAGTGCATCGAAGAGAGGGCCAAGGCCTGGACCTTCAACATCTCGCTGACCGGCGCCGACACGCAGATGCCCTACACCTTCGAGCTCGAGGCCGGCGGGCTCCTGCCGGAGTAGCGCCGCCCGAGGCGTGAGCGAACCCGCGGGCGCCGAGCCTTCGCCTGCGCGCGGAGTTGAACTACAACTCGCGGGGCGATGCCCGACTTCCTCGACCGCGCGCGCGCCCTGCCCCGCCTCGGCCTCGGGATCAGCACGGAGTACGGCGCCCGCCGCCAGGACGGCGCCCTCGATCCGGCGGCCCTGCGCGCCGCCCACCCGACCTACGCCGGCTTCCTCGAGGTCGGCGTCGAGCTGGCGAAGGGCCTCGACGACGACGCCCAGGCCTGGGCCGCCCGCGGCTGGCCCACGACCTACCACTTCCTCGACGTCAACCTCGACGAGCCCGAGGACTTCGACCCCGCGTGGCTCGCCGGGATGCGGGCGACGATCGACGTCCTCGACCCCGCGTGGCTGTGCGGCGACGCCGGCCTCTGGCACTTCGGCGCCCGTGACCGCGGCCAGATGCTCCTCCTGCCGCCGATCCTCGTCCGCGAGGCGGTGGCGCCGATGGCCGCCGGGATCGCCGCCCTCCGCGAGGCGACCGGCCGCGAGGTGCTCCCCGAGAACCCGCCAGGCGCGGCGTTCGTCGGCGACCTCCACCTCCTCGAGTACTTCGCCGCGGTCGCCGAGGCGGCCGACACCGGCCTCCTGATCGACTGCGCCCACCTGGCGATCTACCAGCGCTGCCGCGGCCTCGATCCGCTCGCGGCCTTCGACGCGCTGCCCTGGGAGCGGGTGATCGAGCTCCACGTCGCCGGCGGCAGCGAGGCCGAGGTCGACGGCCTCGGCTGGGTCGACGACGACCACGGCCCCGAGGTGCTCGCCGACACCTGGGCGATCACCGAGGCGGCGATCGAGCGGGCGAAGAACCTCAGGGCGGTGGTCGTCGAGTGCGAGCGCAACCCGATCCCCGCGGTCGTCCCGCTCTTCGCGGCGACGCGCGAGCGCCTGCCGGCGGACTTCACCGCCGCGACGAGCTGACCCAAAGGACCGCCGACGATGACGACCGCGATCCCCCGGCAGCTCGATCCGCAGCGCGTCCAGCGGGCGCTCGTCTGCATGCACTTCGATCCCGCCTTCGCGGCGGCGATCCGCGGCGACGGGCGGCTCGACCTCCCGGAGCCGCTGACCGCGGCGGAGCGCGACCTCCTCCGCGCCGTCGATCCGCGGGCGCTGAAGACCGACGCGATGCGGCGGGCGCGGGCGGTCCAGGCGCTCCTCGAGGAGTACCCGGTGTCGGCGGCGCTCCTCGGGATGCCGGTCGTCGACGCGTTCTTCTCGTCGCTGCGCTTCCGCGAGGCCGTGTTCACCCGCGGGTCGATGGCCCTCGCCTTCGCCAGCTACCTCGAGGACCACAGCGCGCTCGTCGGCGGCGTGGCGACGATCGAGGCCGCGGCCGCGGCCGTGCGCAGGGCGGCCCTGCGCCCCCTCCCGGCCGCCGACGTCGCCGATCCCCGCGCGCACCTCCAGTGCAACCCGCGCTTCGCCCCGCGGATCGTCCCCGGCGGGACCCTGGCGTGGTACGAGCGCGCCCTCATCCAGAACGGCGCCGATCCGCTGCGGACGCTCGCGGAGCTCCGCCGGCCGTGGCGCAAGCGGCCGCCCCGCGGCGGCCAGCAGTTCCTCCTCATCGAGGGCAAGGTCGGCGGGAGCCTCGCGCTCGGCGGCGCCTCGGAGGGGCTCGTGCGCCTGCTCCTCGCGGCCTCTCGGCCGCGGCCTCGCGCCGAGCTCGTCGTGGTCGCCCACGAGCTCGGGGCGGAGGGCGACGAGGCCGACGAGCTCCTCGACGAGCTCGCTGGCGAGGACCTCCTCCTCCGGGTGTCTGCGCCGCCGCCCGCGGCGTGACGCAGTGACGTAGCCCGGCGAACAGCGCCGGCTCGCGGCGGCATAGCGTCGCGAGCGCGCGCGTCGATTCCTCGAACCACCTCCAAGGGTGACGGCCACCGGTAGACGTCGACGCAGGGCGTGCGACACCGCGTCCGCCTGGCCTTTCACCCGCACGCGCGCCGTCGCATCATCGACCGATGCGCCCCCTCCCCTTCGCCGCCGCCCTCGCCCTCACCGCAGCCCTCGTCGCCTGCAAGGACAAGCCCGACGCGCCCGCGGAGGCCGAGCCCGACGCGCCCGCGCAGCCGTCCCCCGAAACAGCCGAGCCCGCCGCCGCACCCGAGCCCGCGAAGGCGAAGCCCGGCCGCGCGCCGGCGACCGAGGAGGAGCGCGCCGCCGTGATCGCCACCGAGGGCGCCGCGCGCAAGCTCGGCGGGATCCTCAAGGACAGGGTGAAGGAGGCGATGACCGCCGGCGCGCCGAAGTCCGCGGCGTCGACCTGCGCTGAGCTCGCGCAGAAGCTCACGGGCGAGGTCCGCGAGGTCACCGGCGTCGCCGTCGGCCGGGCGTCGACCCGCCTGCGCAACCCGAAGAACGCCCCGCCGCCGTGGGTCGACCGCTGGCTCCGCGAGCACGAGTCGGCGCCGGCCAGCGCCGCCGAGCCCGAGCGCTGGATCGTCGACGATCCTGACGGCGCCGTCGCCCGCGTCATCCTGCCGATCGGCGTCGAGCCCCTGTGCCTGCAATGTCATGGCCCAAAGGACAGCCTCGACAGCGGCGTCCGCGAGGTCCTCGACAGCCGCTACCCGAGCGACGCGGCGACGGGCTACGCGGTCGGCGACCTGCGCGGCGCCCTCTGGGCCGAGCGCGCGGTCGCGGCCGACGTGGCGGCCGGCCCCGTCGACGGCCTCAGCCCTCAGGGAGCGGGATGAACTCGACCTCGTCGCCCGGGACCTTGGGGAAGCGACCCTCACGCCACTCGGCCTTCGCCGCCTCGATCCGCTCGGGCCGCGTCGACACGAAGTTCCACCACAGGTGGCGCTCGCCGGCCAGCGGCTCGCCGCCGATGAGCAGCGCCCGCGTCGCCTGCGGCGCCCGGATCGTCACCGCGGCGCCCGGCTCGAGGATCACGAGGCAGGGCGCCTCGACGCGCTCCCCCTCGATCTCGAGCGGGCCCTCCGGGAGGAAGAGCGCGCGCTCGCGGTGCTCCTCGGTCACCCGGTGGCTCGCCCCCCCCGCGAGGACGATGTCGGCGTAGATCAGCGGCGACAGCGTCTTGACCGGCGACGTCGCCCCGTAGGCCGCGCCCGCGAGCACCCGGATCGTCACCCCGTCGGCCTCGATCACCGGCAGGCTCGCCCGCGGGTAGTGATCGAACTCGGGCTCGACCTCCTCGTGCTCGGCCGGCAGCGCGACCCAGAGCTGGATCCCGTGGAGGTCCGTCGTCTCGGTGCGGCCGGACGGCGAGCGCTCGGAGTGGACGATGCCGCGGCCGGCGGTCATCCAGTTGATGTCGCCCGGGCGGATCGCCTGGTACGAGCCGAGGCTGTCGCGGTGGATGATCTCGCCGGCGAGGAGATACGTGACGGTCGCCAGGTTGATGTGCGGGTGCGGCCGGACCTTCATCTCGCCGACCGGCGGCAGCGCGGCCGGACCGATCATGTCGAAGAAGATGAAGGGCCCGACCATCTGCCGCGCGACGGCCGGGAGGTAGCGGCGGACGAACACGCCGCCGCCGATCGATCGCGGCGCCGCGACCAACACACGCTCGCACACGCCTTCGAGCCCGCTCGCGTCCGCCTCCGAGTTCTGCTCCACCGCGGTCGAGTCTTTCACGGGTCCGCCAGGACCGACAAGACCACCGCTGCGGGCATCCCTAACAATCCTCCTGGGCGCTGGCGCCCGCGCGTCGGCAGAGGTCCTCAGCGATCGCCGCCTGAAGGCCCGCTACGCGGCGCTGCGCCGCACATGCCACGCTGGCTCCGCAGCCGCGGAGGGCCGGACGACGACGCTCGCCGCGATCCATCCAGCGGCGAAACTTTGCCGCGATCCGCCAAGTCAGTAGAGACAAGATGCTCCGCCGCAGCCCGCTCCGCCCCGCGTCTGTTCTCCTCGCCGCGCTCGCCTTGACGACGCTCGCCGCCTGCGATCACGGCGACGACGAGTCCGTCGCGTCCGTCGGCGACGGCGCAGACGACCTCGCCGACGCGCCGACGCCCGCCGAGAAGATCTGCCTCGAGCTCGCCTGCGCCGACGACCAGGTCTGCGTGATCCCGCCGCTCCACTGCGACGACTCCGGCGACACGCCGCAGCTGCGCCGCGACGATCCATTCTGCCGGCCGATCGCCGCGTCGGCGGGCGTCGTCGTCGACGCGGAGGTGCTGACGGCGGTCGCGTCCCCCTACTGCCCCGACGCCCAGCTCGTCGGCGACGGCGTCGCCAGCCGCAGCCTCTACTGTCCGGACCTCGACGTCGTCTGCGACTAGAACCTGCCCGTAAGGTCAGGAAAAGACGCGACGGCCGAGCCCCTCAGACGAGGCCGATCTCGACCTTCGCCGGCGGCCGCGTGAGCGGGATGTAGCGCGGCTTCGGGATCGCCCCGAGCAGCGCCGGCCGACGCCCGGCGGCCGCGACCTCGCGGGCCGCGTGGACCAGGAAGAGCGTCCCCTCGAGGAGCGCCATGTGGTAGCCGAGGCAGAAGTGGGCGCCGCCGCCGAACTGGCAGTTCTCGAGCGGCGTCGGCTTGCGATCGAGGCGCAGCCACCGCTCCGGACGCCAGGCGTCGGGGTCGGGGTAGCGCGCGGGATCCCGCGACATCAGGAGGATGCTCGTGCCGACGATGGTGTCCTCGGGGATCGCGTAGCCGCAGAACTCGAGGCTCTCGTGGGCGTGCCGCGAGTCGACATGAACCGGCGGGTAGAGGCGCAGGCTCTCGCGGAAGACGCCGAGGGCGTAGGGGACGCGCTCGGCGAGCGTCGACCAGTCGGTCGGCACCTCGTCCATCGCCGCGGCCTCGGCGACGAGGCGGTCCCAGCTCGCCGGCGAGCCCGCGAGGTGAATCATCGACCAGGCGAGCGTCGAGGCCGTCGTCTCGTGGCCGGCCAAGGCGAGGATCAGCAGGTTGTCGATGAGCTCCGCCTCCGACATGCCCGCGCCCTCCTCGTCGCGCCCGTGGACCATCGTGCCGACGACGCTGTCGCGGTCGTCGCTCGCCCGCGCCCGGGTGATGATCCCGCGGACGCGCTTCTCGAGCCAGCGACGCGCCCGCATCGCCCGCCACGCCGGCGATCCGGGGATCGACTTCGGGCTGGTGATACCGCCGAGGATCAGCTCGTTGTACCAGCGCCCCCACTCGGCGAGCTCCGTGACCTCGATGCCCATCACCCGGAAGATGACGTCGAGCGCCACCGCCTTGGTCTCGGCGACGGCGCAGATCCTGTCGCGCCCGCGCCAGGTGTCGAGCTGGCGCATGATCGTCTCGGTGATCAGCTCACCGACCCGCGCCCGGCTCAGGCCCCCCGGCGTGAAGGCCGGGGAGCTGACGCCGCGGACGCGCCGGTGCTCCTTGCCGTCGACCGTGAGCATCGACCGGCCGAGGAGCACCGAGCCGGCGCCCATATGCGACGAGTCGAAGGCGCGGTGGCGGAAGACCTCGAAGCCGTCCTCCTCGGCGAGGACGAAGATCCGGTTGCCGAAGCCCATGTCGATCCAAAAGGCGGGGCCGTGGAGGCGCCGGGCCTGGCGGAGGAAGCCGAGGGAGTCCCGCGCGAGCGCGGGCAGGTGACCGATGACCGGCCAACGACGGTCGAGGAGCGGGGCGGACTGCGCGGCGCGGAGGGTCATCGCGTGTCCCCATAGCACGGGCCGCGCCCGCGATCCCGGCCCTCTCCGCGGGGCGCTCGCGGGAGCCCGTGAGATCGACGACCGCGGCCCCTCCACCGCGGCCGACAGCCGCGGCTCGGACCGCGGCGTATGTCCGCGGAGCCACCCGAGAATGCGACGAAACGACGCGGCCCCCGCCGGAACGACGTTGCATCCGCGATCGGCGCGGCTCACCGCGGGGGTGGTCGATGGGTCACGTCCTCACTCCGCAGGCGCCTCAGCGCCCGCCCTGCGCGGCCGCGAGGCTTGTGCTCCGCGGGGCGGCGAGGGAGACTCTCGCAGGCCGCGCTCGCGCGGCGCCCATGCCATGGAGAGGACGAGCGAGAGGCCACGGAGGCCAGCTTCGCGGGTCGCCGCGGCGCAGACCGTCATCGCCGGCGACGAGCGCCTGACGCTCGTCTCCGACGACCCCGGGCCGCCGCGCCCCGAGCTCGACCCCGGGGTGCTCGTCGGTCGCTATGTGATCATCGCCTGCCTCGGCCGCGGCGGCATGGGCGTGGTCTACACCGCCTACGACCCCGAGCTCGATCGCAAGGTCGCCCTCAAGCTGCTGCGACCCGAGCTCCACGGGCACGGCGCGGCGCCGGCCCGCGACCTGCTGCTGCGCGAGGCCCAGGCGATGGCTCGCCTCAGCCACCCCGCCGTCGTCACCGTGCACGAGGTCGGCGAGCACCGCGGCGCCGTCTACATCGCGATGGAATTCGTCGCCGGCCAGACCCTCCGGCAGTGGCTCGAGGCCGGGCACCGCCGCTGGCGCGCGGTCGTTGACATGTTTCTTCAGGCAGGTCGGGGTCTCATGGCGGCGCACGAGGCCGGGCTCGTGCATCGAGACTTCAAACCGGAGAAGCTCGTGGCGCGAGCCCCCAGCGCCCCTCTGGGGTCTCTGTACGCGCCGATCTGGCCCGCTGCCGCCGGTGAGCGATCCGAGATCGATCCGCCCGCGGAGCGGCGCCGCCGCGCAGGGGCGACGCGCGAGCGCTCGAGCCTCGCGTGTCGCGACTCGCGGGCTCCGCGGATCGATCCGACGCGTCGCCGACGCTCGCGCAATCCCGCGCCTGTGCGCTCCCCATGATCTTGCGGGCCGGTACCGATCGATCGGGGCCGATCGGACATGCCTTCGCCGCGCGATCGGCCCGCGCTCGGACGAGCTCGGCGGGTCGGGATCGGGGTGTTCATCGACCCGTGCAGCCGCGGCGGGGAGACGGCGCGCTCGTCCATCGGCTCCGACGCGGCGACGCTTCGGGTCGCAGCGCCGCCAGTTCGCGCAGCCGAGAGCACCGTGCCTTGCGATTTCGCCCCGGTGCCGATGACACTGCACCTCGCGCCCAGCTTGCGGCGAGCCTGCGAATGCCGGATGGTATCGAGGACCGCGTGGACGGGGAGAACTCGGAGCGATCCCTCGACACGATGGGGGCGAGTCGGCGCGCGCCGCAGCTCATCGCCGCGCTGGCCTGCCTCGTCACTGTCCCAGCGGCCGCAGCCGCGCCCACAAGCCCGCCGACCGAGCGCGTCGACGCGTCGACCGAGGAGGAGCCGCGCTGGGTGATGACGCCGGCGTCGACCGAGCTCATCCGCGCCGCCGCGGCGCCCCATGAGCTCCTCTCGTCGATCGCCCCCGGCTGGGTGTGGCGCAGCTTGAGCGTCGAGCGGTCGAGCGCGCGGCTCGTGCTCACCCACGACGACCCGCCCGCCGAGCGAGCCACGCTCACGCTCCAACACCCGGAGACCGCGACGACCGAAGAGCTGCTCGGACGCGGGCCGACGCTCGCTGTGATCCTTGAGGCCGCGGACGACGACGGACGGGCCGCGGCGGCGATCCTCGGGCAAGCGCTCCTCGCCGCTGATCGAGCGGGGGCGCTCGCCGAGCTCTGGACCGAGCGTCCGACGCCAGTCGTCGCGCCGATCGTCGCAGCCGAGCCGCCGCCGCCGCGCCCGGAGATCGTCGCGGAGGAGGACGAGGAGCCCGCGCGGACGAGCGACGAGCGTCGGC
>JAGQIT010000495.1 GCA_020431135.1 Myxococcales bacterium
CCTCGAGCTCCGGTGGTTCGACGGCGGCCGCGGGATCCCGCAGGGGGCGGCGCTCGTCGGCGCTGCGCAGCCCCGCCTGCGCCGCTGCGTCACCGAGGCGGTCGCCGGCTGGCGCTTCCCGCAGCCGCGGTGCACCGCGATCATCCGCGTCCGCGTGGAGGTCCACGGGGACGCGTGAGCCGCTCGTGCCCGTCTGAGGGGGAGCGACGGGAGGGGGGCTGTGCGGCGGATCGGCGCAGGTCGAGCGCCGGCCGCTGGGGTTCGTTAGAATCGCGGCGATCCTCTCACCCGGCGGACGCCGGCAAGCGGTGGCTCCAATGTCCGATCTCTTCCAAGACAAGGCCGACGACTGGGATACTCGACCCATACCCGCGCAGATCTCCGAGGGGGTCTTCGCCTCGCTGCACGAGCACGTCGCGCTGACGGAGGATCTCCGGGTCATGGACTTCGGCGCCGGCACAGGCCTCGTCTGCGCCCAGATCGCGCCGCACGTCGAGCGCGTGCTCGCGGTCGACATCTCGCGGGCGATGCTCGACAAGCTGGCGGCCAAGCCTGAGCTCGCCGGCAAGGTCGAGATCCACTGCCAGAACATCGTCGACGAGCCCCTGGGCGCGACCGTCGACCTCGTCGTCAGCGCGATGGCGATGCACCACGTCGAGGACACGCGCGCCCTCCTGCGCTCGCTCAACGACCACCTCGCGCCGGGCGGCCGGGTCGCCCTCGCGGATCTCGACGCCGAGGACGGCAGCTTCCACCCGCCGGACACCGAGGGGGTGTTTCACGCGGGCTTCGATCGCGAGGCGCTCGGCGAGCTCCTCGCCGACGCGGGCTTCGCCGACGTCCGCTTCGTCACCGCCTGCGAGGTCCACAAGGGCGAGCGGGCCTACCCGATCTTCCTCGTCACCGCGACCAAGGCGTAGAACAAGCGGCCTGACCCATCGGCTAGGGCTCTTTGGGAAGGTTCGGATCGGCGCCCCACTCGGCCCACGACCCGTCGTAGATCCGGACGTCGGGGTGGTCGAGGAGCATGACCGCGAACCATGAGACGCTCGCGCGGCTGCCGGTCTGGCAGTAGGTCACGACCGTGTCGGCGGCGAGGATCGACGCCGCGTCGTAGAGGGCGCGCAGCGGCTCGCCGGCGAGGAAGCGGTCGTCGTCGCCCTTGTTGTCCTGCCACGGGATCAGGACGCCGCCGGGGATCCTGCCGCTGTCGTACTCTGCCGCGCTGCGGGCGTCGACGAGGGCGACCTTCGGATCGTCGAGATGAGCCGCGACCCAGGCGGCGTCGACCCGGAGGAGGGGGTCGCCGTCGGCGAGGGTGAGGCTCGCGTTGGTCGGCGTCGCGGCCTCGGCCTCGACCGGGTGGCCGCCGGCCTCCCAGGCGCTCCAGCCCCCGTCGAGCTGGCGCGCCGCCGGGCCGCCGTAGTAGCGCAGGGTCCAGGCGACCCGCGACGCCGCCTGCCCGTCACCCGCGTCGTAGAGGACGACCGACGCGCCGTCGCCGATCCCGGCGGCCGCGAGCGCGGCCTCGGCCGCCGGACGATCGACGACCTGACCGGCGACGCCGTCGACCTCGTCGCGGAGGCTGCCCGGATCGAAGCTGACGGCGCCAGGGACGTGACCCGCGGCGTAGGCCCCGGCGCCGCGGAGATCGAGGATCACCTGGCCCTCGAGATCGAGCGCGCCCGCGAGCTCCTCGGCGGGGATCAGCAGCGTCGCGCGGTGGCAGTCGACGGGGTCGGCGACGCAGTCGAGGCCGTCGGTGGTCGTCTCGCCGTCGGTGGTCGTCTCGCCG
>JAGQIT010000496.1 GCA_020431135.1 Myxococcales bacterium
GCGCTCGCGGCCGCCTGCGTCGATGCGAAGAAGATCGCCACGGCCGCCGCGGTCGCCCGCAGGCCGCCGCTCAGGGCGCGGTGATGAGTGTCGGTCGCCATCCGTCGCATGGTGTCGCTCCGTTCTTCCTCGTTGCCCTACTCGTAGGCCGGCGGCGCACTGGCGATGACGCACATGCCGATGTTCGTCTCGCAGCGGACCGCGAAGTCAGGGTTGATGCCGTTGTCGTCGGCGGTGCAGTCGTCGTCGCTCTCGCAGCCGATCGCCGGGTAGAGGCCGAGGACGTGGTACTCGGCGGTGCAGCCGTCGCGCGTGTAGGTGAGGTCGGCCTCGAACTGCGTGCCCTGGGCGTCGGCCGAGACCAGGAACTTGGCGTTGCTCCACGCGTAGCGGATCGTCGTCGCCGCGACCTCCGGGAGCCCGGGGTCGGACTCGTCGTCGTCCGGGGTGTTCGGGTCGTCCTCGGTCGGCGGGACCAGCGGCAGCAGCGGCAGGCTGATCTCCGCGGCGTCGAAGTCCGGGATCATGCAGAAGTCGTTGTCGTCAGGGAGCCCGGCCGAGAAGCCGCCGATCGAGTTGATCTCGTACCACTGATCTTGGGGCAGGTTGGCGCCGCCGGCCTCGGGCGGGTTCATCGCCCGCGACAGCAGCGCGCCGATCTCTCCCGGGCGGATCGCGACGATCGCGTCGTTGTAGTTCGGCGTCCCGTTCAGGCCGCCCTCCTGGGCGTAGGTCTGCATGCCGATGACGTCGCCGGCGAGCTGACCGCACGGCGAGTTCGGGTCGCCGCTCTCGAGCTCATAGACCGCGGCGAAGTCGCCGTGGGCGCTCATGCAGTTGATCTTGGGCTGCTGACACCCGGCCAGGGCGGTGAGGGCGAGGGCCCCGGCGAGCGAGGCCGCCGGAAGGAGGCGATGAAGCGTGCTCTTGCGGTGCATGGTTGCGCTCCTCATCAGGCTAGAACGTCAGGCGGACGCCGAAGCGGAACATCCGCGGCCGCTGGTAGGCGATCGGGTTGCCGAAGTTGGGGTTCTTCTCGGCGTCGGGGTACATCGACTCGATGTCGTCCTTGGTCGCGCCCTTGATCGGGACGACGTCGCTGAACGTGTAGTTCTGGTCGACGGCGATGACCTGCTGGAAGTTGGCGACGTTGAAGATGTCCATCGTCACCGACAGGACGACGTCCTTCGAGAAGCGGTGGCTGTAGCCGACGTTGGTGTCGATGCCGAAGGTCCACGGCGTGCGATCGTAGGTGCCGCGCTCGACGAGGAAGGCCTCGCCGGAGCCGTAGAGCGGGTGCGAGCCGAGGGCGTTGACGGGCTGGCCGGAGCGCGCCCGGAAGGCGCCGCCGAGGAGGACCGCGTTCTTGTTGTCGACGACGATCTCGCCGGCAGAGAAGACCTTGAGGACATGCCGGGTGTCGCCGGCGAGGTAGCCGGTGCGGTTGTCGAGGAGGGAGATCAGGTCGAAGTCCGAGTTGATCCCCGGGTCGAGCTGGCCGGTCTCCGGGCGGAAGAGGCCGGCGATGTTCCCGCGCAGCCACGACAGGGTGTAGCTGCCGGTGAGGAGCCAGTGATCGGTGAAGCGCTTCTCGAGGAAGAACACCGCGGCGTCGTAGACGCGGGTCGCCTTCGGGAAGTCGCGGGCGATCCCGTAGCCCGGGTTGCCGATGAAGTAGGTCGTCGCCTCATCGCGGCTCATGTCCTCGATCACCCGCGTGAGCCAGCGGTGGGTGTACTGGACGCCGAGGCGGCCGTCGGGGAAGATCTCGTACTCGGCGAGGGCGACGATGTCGTCGCTCGTCTGCGGCTTGAGGTTGGGGTCGATCGCCGTCTTCGCGGCGCCGTAGTGGTACCAGTAGTAGTCCGGCGTCGTGTCGCCGGCGAAGAGCGGGAGGCGGGCGCTGTTGTCGTTGCAGACGCCGGTGTGCATGTCGACGTCGGCCGGGTTCATGCACCCGTCGACGTCGTGGAACGAGATCGACCCGGGCTCGCCCGAGCCGGCGCGATCGGCGAGGTTGAGCGGGATGCTCTGGAAGTAGCGCGCGTAGTTGATCGCGAGCTTCGACTTGCCGGACTGCGTCGGGTCCCAGATCAGGCCGACGCGCGGCGCGACCTGGTTGGGCAGCGCCATCGCCAGCGCACCGTCGCCGCCGAAGAGGTGCTGGGCGTCGTAGCGGACGCCGGCGTTGAGCGTGACCTTGTCCATGATCGCCCAGCTGTCCTGGACGAAGCCGCCGATCGTCGTCGAGCGCACGTTCCAGCGCAGGGCGTCGAGGATCACCGCCTGGTCGGGCGAGGTCAGGTAGCCGTACTGGCGGTAGTCCTGGAAGAAGCTGCCGCTCGTCGACTCGCGGTAGAGCGTCCCGCCCGAGTAGCCGCGGGCGCTGCTGTAGCCCATGTACTCGAAGTCGAGGCCGCCCTTGATCAGGTGGTGGCCGGCGCCGCGGGCGAGGCGGGTGACCATCGACCGCGCCTGGAAGCGATCGAGCTTGCGGTCCCAGAGGAAGCCGGGGCCGCCGGTCGACCACGTCGTCGCCGGGCAGACCGTGCTCGCGTCGATGAGCTGCCCGGGCGCCATCCACGGATCACAGGCCCCGGCCATCGCCCCAGGCGGCAGCTCAGCGAAGTCGGTGAGCGCGTGGTAGCTGGGGTTGTTCTGGCGGTAGATGACCCCGGGGACGTTCGACAGGCCGCTGCCGGAGGCGAGCGACGAGCCGTCGGCGGCCATCCGCTGGTTGACCTGGTGGTGCCAGCCGAGGGTGGTGTCGAAGTTCCACTTCTGGTCGTCGCTGTTGGCCAGCCACTTGAGCTGGACGTCGGTCGCCGAGTCGTTGTAGCGGTGGGCGAGCGCGTTGTAGTCGCCCTGGAGGCTGGTGGTCTCCGGGTTGCCGGTGCGCGCGTTGAGCCCGTAGGTGCCGTTGCCGCCCGAGACGCTCGGGGCGTAGATCCCGAGGAGCTCGAGGGTGTGGTTCTTGGCTGGCGCGTAGGTCAGCTTGCCGAGCGCCTGGACCGTCGTGCCCTGGGCCTTGCGGACCACCGTGCTCCCGGGGATCCGCTCGGTGAGCCGGTAGGTCGTGTCGGGGTCCGTGACCGGCATGCCGGTGTTGGGATCGACGATCGTCCGGTTCCACGACGTGCTCAGCTTGTAGACCGAGCGCGAGACCTGGACGCCGCCGTAGAACCACAGCTTGTCCTTGATGATCCGGCCGCCGATGTCGAAGCCGGCGTCGCCGAGCCAGCCGAGCGTGTTCTGCGTCTGGAGGGTCGAGCCGTCGCGGACCGGGTACTTGCGCTGGCCCTCGAGGCCGCCGGGCGTGAAGTAGCCCCAGACGCCGCCGTGGAAGTCGTTCGAGCCCGACTTCGTCGTCGCGTTGACGATGCCGCCGGTCGCCCGCCCGTACTCCGGCATGTAGCCGCCGGACTCGACCGAGACCTGCTCCAAGAACTCGACCGTCAGCGGCGTGCCGTTGAGGCCGAAGCCCGGGTCGTTCACCGACAGGCCGTCGATCTGGTACTTGTTCTCCGGCGACGTCGTGCCGGCGACCGAGGTGCCGTACGTGTCGTTGGCCGCGGTCGGCGTCGCCTCGGCGATCGCCTCGAAGGAGCGGTTGGCCCCGCCCTTGCCGGTCGGCGCCGCGATCGGCACGCGCCGGGCCATCTCCTTGTCGACCGACATGCCCGTCGAGCTCGAGCCGACGTCGACGGTCGGCGCCGGGACCTCGATGGTCCGCTTGTCGCCGCCCGCCGGCATCAGCGAGATGTCGATGCGGATCGTCGCGCCGCCGCGGAGCTTGATCCCCTTGCGCTGCTTGCCCTCGCCGTAGTCCTTGTGGAGAACCGTGAGGTTGTACTCGCCGACCGGGAGGTTGGGGAGGCGGTAGAGGCCGCTGACGTCGGTCGTCATCACCCGCTCGCCCTGGATCTTCTCGCCGGTGACGAT
>JAGQIT010000497.1:0-6390 GCA_020431135.1 Myxococcales bacterium
CGACCGCGTAGGCCGCTGGTCAGGCTACGGGCGCGCCGAGAGGGCTGTCAAGAGCGCCTCAGCGCCCGCTGAGGCGCGCTTTGGGTGTCTGGTGGGACATCTTCGCTCACGTCGGGCGCGGCCGCCGAGGGTCACGCGAGGACGCCTCTCGCGGCCGCCGCGTCGCGCGGGCGGCCGCCCGCGAGCGACGCACGAGCGGCGCCTGCGTGGCGCGAGGAGGCCACGCAGGGGTCCCCGTCGCCGGCTATCTGCTCGCTTGCCAAACGGTCGCGCGCGCCGCTACGGTCGGCGGACGAGTGCAGCCGCAGCGCGCCAATTTCTGGAAGTCACTCGGCCCCGGGCTCCTCTTCGCCGGGACCGCGGTCGGCGTCTCGCACCTCGTCCAGTCGACCCGCGCGGGCGCCGGCTATGGCCTCGCGCTCGTCGGCTTCGTGATCCTCGCCAACGTCCTCAAGTACCCGGCGTTCTCGTTCGCGCCGCGCTACGCCGCGGCGACGGGCACCAGCCTCCTCGAGGCCTACCGCCGACAGGGCCGCTGGGCGCTCGCGCTCTACGGGCTCGTCACCCTGGGGACGATGTTCGCGGTCCAGGCCGCGGTGGTGATCGTCGCCGCTGGCCTCGCCCAGGCGCTCTTCGGCGACGGCCTCAGCGTCACCGGGTACGCGATCGCGCTCACGGCGATCGCCGTCGCGGTCAACGGCGTCGGCTCCTTCGCCCTCCTCGATCGCCTGATGAAGCTGGTGGTCGTCGTGCTCACCGCGTCGACCCTGGTCGCAACCGCGCTCGTAATCCCGCAGATCCCGTGGGGAACCGTCCCCTGGGTGCCGGACGTCGGCGCCTGGACCCACGCGGATCTCTTCTTCGTCGTCGGCCTTATCGGCTGGATGCCGACGGCGCTCGACGTCGGCGTCTGGCACTCGCTGTGGACCCTCGCGCGCCGCTTCCAGACCGGCCACGCGCCGCGCGTCCGCGAGTGCCTCCTCGACTTCAACATCGGCTACATCGGCACCGCCTTCCTCGCCCTGTGCTTCCTCGTCATGGGCGCCGGCGTGATGTACGGCCGCGGCGTCGCCTTCGAGTCGAGCCCCGGCGGCTTCGCCCGCCAGCTCATCGCCCTCTACACCGAGAACCTCGGGAGCTGGAGCGGGCCGATGATCGCCGCGGCCGCCTTCGGGGTGATGTTCTCGACCGTCCTCTCGGTGGTCGACGGCTTCCCGCGGGCGCTCAGCGGGCTCCTCCAGCGCTTCCGCGCCGCCGAGATCCCGCACCACCCCGAGCTCCAGGCGCCGACCTCGACGCGGACCTACAACCTGATCCTCCTCCTCGTCGCCGTCGGCGCGCTCGGCCTCGTCGCCTTCCTCGAGGGCCAGCTCAAGGTGCTCGTCGGCCTGGCGACGAGCCTGTCGTTCCTGACCGCGCCGGTCTTCGCGATCCTCAACCACCGCGCGGTCCAGAGCCGGGCGATGCCCCTCGAGTGCCGGCCGCGGCGCTGGATGATCCGCTACTCGCTCGTCGGCATCGCCTTCCAGGTGCTCTTCGCCGTCTACTTCCTGTGGATCCTGCTCTTCGCCGCGTAGACGAGCGCGCGCTCAGGCAGCGCCGGGGCAGCCGTCGTCGTCGCGGCCGCCGTCGTAGACCTCGGGCTCGGTCGGGCATGCGTCGTCGCGGTCGGGGATCCCGTCGCCGTCGAAGTCCCGGTTCGGCGAGCTGAAGTCCTCCGAGTCACGGCCCTCGGGCGCGGCGTCGGATACCGCGTCGCCCTCCGCTGTCGGGGTCTCGGGTGACGCCGTCGTCGGCGCCCTTGTGGGCGCGGGCGCGGGGCTCGGGTGGAGGCTCTCGCCGGACCCCTGCGGGCGCGCGCAGGCCCCGAGGACGGCGGCGATGAGCAGCGCAGCGCGGCCGCTGCCTCGCAGCCCGTGGCAAGAGCCCCGTGCGGCCGCGCCCCGCGATCGTCGGCCCACGCTGGCTCCTAGCCCTGGGCGAACACCCAGCCGGCGAAGCGCAGCCACATCACCAGGAGCACCACGCAGCTCAGGAAGTAGGGGATGAAGCGGTGGTTCGGGAGGTTGTAGGTCAGGTGGACGAGCGCGTGGAGGCCGCGCAGGCCGACGTAGGCCCAGGCGAGGGTGACGGTCGTCGGATCGGTCGCGCCGCATGCGATCGTCATAGCCACGAGCGCGTAGAAGAGGACCGGCATCTCGAAGAGGTTGGCGAGATGGTGGGTCGGGGCGCGCTCGATCGGCGGCGGCGGGGCGCCCTCCTTGACGACGTAGAAGTTGACGTCGATCTGGCGGCTCATGATCAGCGGGACGCGGACCATGAAGAGGCGGAGCCAGACCAGGAAGGTGAGGCCGACGAGGGCGAGGACGGGCTGGAGGAGGTCGAGGTACACGGCTCCGTCATGGTAGCGACAAGGCCGCGGCGCCGCCCGCCGCGGCCGCGCGCGCTGGCGATCGCCACGACGAAGCGCGGACCCGCGGTCGCCTAGGCGACGCTCGAGTCCGCGCTCAGGAGCCCGCGCTCGCGGCTAGAAGCGGAAGCGGAGGTGACCGGCGATCGCGGCGATGAAGAGCTTGTAGGTGCCGTTGCCGAGGTCGTAGTCGGAGCCGGTGACCGTGCGCGGGAGGATCCCCTGCATGCGCGCGTCGGCGATGAGGCCGAGGCGCTCGTTCACCTGCAGGACGCCGCCGACGCCGCCGATCAGGCGCTGGCCGTCGGGCGACGCGGTGTCGATCGTCTCGTCGGGCGACGCCGGCGACTGGTAGCCGAGGGTGCCCGAGACGAGCAGGCGCTCGGTCGCGCGGAAGCGGGCGTTGCCCTCGACCCAGACCGTGTTCCGCCAGTTGCGCGGCAGGTTGACGGTCAGCGTGTCGCCGATCCCGAGCGCCGGCTGGGCGAGGTCGGGCGACGAGGTCGTGACGGCGAACTTCTCGATGTCCGAGTAGAAGATGTAGGAGAAGAAGCCGTCGACGCGCCAGCGGTCGCTGATGTCGTAGCCGACGCCCGCGGTCAGGCGCTTGGGCAGCTTGAAGTTGAGGAGCGCGTCGCCGGTGACCAGCGGCTTGAACTGCACGCCCTGCGACGCGAGGTCGTGGGTGAAGAACGAGTCGTTCATGTCGATCGCGAAGCGACCGCGGAAGTTCATGTTCGTCGAGTGCTGGTAGTTGATGCCGATGTTCAGCTTCTTCGTCGGGTTGATCGCCGCGCCGACGTTGAAGGTGAAGCTGTGGGCGATCGCCCGCTTGAGCGAGATCGGCCGCGACAGGACGTCGAGCTCGCGGACGTCCGAGGGGGCGTCCGGGCCGAAGGAGTTGTCCTGGTTGATCGGCGGGTTCGACAGGCCGTCGCCGAACTCCTGGACGCCGGCGAAGTCCTGGAGCTTCGACAGCTCGGCGAAGCCGAGGGCGTAGGTCGCACCGGCGCCGAGGGAGATGTAGTCGTTGATCCGCACCGCCGCCGAGCCCGTGAGGTTCGACGAGACGATGAACGCCTGCTGGACCTGCCAGGCCTGGGCGCCGTCCTTGGGGAAGTTGAGGGCCGCCGCGTAGGGGACGTAGAAGCCGGCGCCGAGGACGAGGCGGTCCTTGATCACCGGGTAGGCGAAGAAGAGGTTGCCGGTCGGCGCGATCGGGTTGGCCTTGACCTCGTCCTGGAAGCCCGACTTCGTCGAGTCGATGTACGCCGGGTCGATCGGCGACTTGAACTGGAAGGAGTCGGGCGTCTGGTAGGTGCCCATGTAATTGCGCTGGTAGCGGATGTCGCCGATGATCAGGCCGCCGCCGAGGAGGAGCTCCGGCTTCTTGAGGTAGCCGAGCTGCGCCGGGTTGAACCAGATCGCCGCGGCGTCGCGGTTGGCCACGCCGGACTGGCCGGTGCCGACCATCGGCGCGTCGAGGCCGGAGGCGTGAGCGGCTGCGGGCGTCATCAGGGCGAACGCACCGGCCATCGTGGCCGTCAGGGGGAGGGAGAGTCGCAGGTTCCGTTGCATAGGAGGGGCGCTTCGCGGGGCGGCGGTGCTCAGGAGGGCGGAGGGCTAGCTAGATGCGGGTGATGTCGAGCGTGATGCGGCTCGGGCTCGGCTTCTCGCCGACGGTGAGCTTGAAGCGGCGGCCGGCGTCGTCCTCGATGTAGAGGACGTCGCCCGGGCTCACCTTGACCTTCTCGTGGCTGTCGTCGTCGTCGATGAGCTGGTTGGACGAGACCTTGTCGCTGAGGTCGGGATCGGCGAAGAAGCCGGGCTTCGCGTAGCTGTAGTCGCGGACCGGCTCGGCGGTGTTCGGGTCCTTGCGGACGTCGTCCTCGGTGACGAAGTAGAGGTAGTCGCCCTGGAGGTCGAGGCCGTTGCTCAGCTTCGGCTGGTAGTAGAAGAAGTCGGCGTCGCCCTCGGCGGCGTCGTTGACCCGCTCGGCGACCGCGGCGAGGGCCGAGGGGTCGGCGCGGAAGTTCGCCTTGATCTGGTCGAGGAGCGCGTCGGGGTCGATCGGGATGCGGACGTCGCGGAGCGTGAAGGAGACGTCGCCCTCGCCCTCGGCGAGGCCGCCGTCGTGGAGGCGGACCTGGGCGACCTCGACGAGGATGTCCCAGAAGTAGGCGGGCGGCGGCGGGTTGCCGATGTCGCCGAAGGTCGTCAGCTCGGTCCAGCCCTCGCCGTCGATGCAGGCCTCGAAGGCGACGACGTCGGTGCCGAGCTTGTACTCGTCGCAGTGCGGGGTGATGATCCCGGTCCGCCGCTTCGCCGACTCCATGATCAGGTGCTCGAACTCCCACGGCGGGAGGTCCCAGATCTCGGAGTTGCCGTCGGGCTTGGGGTCGCGGCTGTCGCCGCCGAGAACGAACTTGTCGTTCTCCTGGATCGACATCGTCAGCTCCTGGATGACCATCTCCTCGGCGAGGCCCTTGACGGTCATCCACTCCGGGTCGTCGAAGTCGAAGAGGTTGTCGACCTGGCTGGCGATCGAGTTGACGCTGGCGACGCTGATGTCGCCGAGGTCGACGCCCTTGTAGGGGAGGGCGTTGACCGAGACCTTGACGGCCATCTCGAAGGAGTCCTCGACGATCGAGATGCCGTAGGCCTGGTCGATGAAGCCCGGGTGGATCGGGCTCATCGGATCGTCGGGGTCGAGGGGCGTCGGCCCGAAGCGCTCGGCGAGCGACTCGAAGTTTGTCGCGAGGTCGGCGAGGGTCATCGGGATCGACCCCGGCTCGACCGGGTAGACGCCGTCGGGGTGGGCGTCGTCGACCGGGCCCTTGCGCGACTGCGTCGTCGGGTGCGAGTTGACCAGGAGGTCGAGGACGACCTCGGAGACGATGTCCGGCGGCACCAGGTTGTCGGTCACCTGGATCTGGGGGATCGCCGCGAGGACCTTCGCCGGCGGGATCGCGACGGTGCCGGCGAGGCCGATCGCCTCCTCGAGCTTGGTGCCCTCGAGGGAGGCGTTGTCGGGGGTCATGTTCAGCAGGTTGCGCATGTTCTGCGCCGCCTGCGGGAGCTCGTCGGCCTCGCTCGGCGACATGTCGCGGAGCTGGGCGAGGACGGTGTCGAGCGTGTCGCCGAGGTGGAAGTCGAGGAGCCAGAGCTCGTCGAGGGTCTTCTTCGGCAGCGCCCGGACGTCGTCGATCGTCATGACCTGCTGGAAGCCGTCGACCTCGAAGCGGAGGAAGCGGAGCTCGACGGTCGTCGTCTGGCCGGGGGCGAGCTCGCCGGTCGCCGGCGGATCCGGCACGGTCACCTCGTCGACGATGCAGCCGCCCACGGCGACGCCGGCGAGGGCGGCGGTGACGAAGCTGCGGCGGAGGAGCGAGGGGACGGTGCGGGGCGCGGGCATGGCGTTACTCCAGGCGGGTGACGTCGATCGAGATCCAGTTCGTCGACGGCTTGTCGCCGACGTCGAGCCGGTAGGTCCACCCCTTGTCGTCCATGATGTAGAGGGTGTCGCCGGCGGCGATCTTCACCTTCTCGTGGACCACGTCCCCGTCGATCTCGGCCTTGTCCGAGACCTTCTGGGTGAGGCCCGCGTCGGCGAAGAAGCCCGGCTTCTGGTAGGCGGCGTAGTCGCGAACGGGGGAGTTGTCGTCCTTCACGCGGACGTCGACCGGGGCGACGAAGTAGAGGTAGTCGCCCTGGATCGCCTCGGGGTTCCCGAGGGTCGGCTGGTAGTAGTAGAAGTCGGGGTCGCCCTCGGCGTTGTCGTTGATGATCTCAGCGATGTCGGTGAGCGGCGCCGGATCGTTGGCGAGGTTCTCCTTGATCGCCGCGACCAGGTCGGCCGTGGTCACGCCGACCGGGACGTCGCGCAGGGTGAGCGAGACGTCGCCGTCGCCCTCGGCGATGCCGCCGTCGTGGAGGCGGACCTGGGCGACCTCGATCAGGACGTCCCAGAAGTACGAGGG
>JAGQIT010000497.1:6476-10910 GCA_020431135.1 Myxococcales bacterium
TCCTCGACCTCGCCCTGCGGGCTGTAGATCGTGCAGTGGTCCGGGATGTCGCCGGCCTTGGTCCGCGCCAGCTCCATGATCAGGCGCTCGAATTGCCACGGCGGCAGGTCCCAGACCGGCGAGTCGCCCTGGCCCTCGGGCAGCATGCTCGTGCCGCCAGCGAGGTACTCGGGGTTCTCGTAGATCGTCATCGTCAGCTCGGGGATCACCAGGTCCGTCGCCAGCCCCTCGAGGGTCAGCCAGTCGGGGTTCGACGTGTCAAAGGCGGTCTCGATCTGGCTCGCCGTGCTGTTGACCGAGCCGACGGTGCCGTTGGTCAGGTCGACGCCCTTGTAGGGGCTCGCGTTGAGGTTGACCGTGACGGTCATCGCGAAGTTGTCGAGCGCGGCCTTGAGCCCCGTCGTCGCGGTGATGAAGCCCGGGTGCGCCGGCGCGCTCGGGTCGTTGGGATCGGGCGCCGCCGGGCCGAAGGTCACCGGCAGGCTCTTGAAGTCGTCGACGACGTCGGCGAGGTAGACCGGGATCGAGTCGGCGGCGACCGGGTAGAGGCCGGACGGGTTCTCGTCGGTCTTGAGGCCGCGGCGCCACTGCGAGTTCGGGTGGGTGTTGATGACGTTGTCGAGGACCGCGCGGGTCGCCAGCTCGGTGGTGATCGCCGGGTCGTTGGCGGCGATGCCGATCAGATCGGCGAGGATCAGCGACGGCGGCAGGCCGACCGCCTTGCCGACCCCGAGGAGCGGCGCCAGGCTGGTGCCGTCGAGGACGATGTTGTCCGGGGTCATGGTCAGCAGCTTCCACATGTTGTGGGCTGGCCCCGGGAGCATGTAGGCCTCCGCCGTCGGCGTCGCCTGGAGGAGCGTGAGGGCGTTGAACACCAGCGGCTCGGCGTTGAGATCGAGGAGCCAGGTGTTGTCGAGGATGTCGCGCGGGAAGCCGCGGATGTCCTCGAGGGTGAGGGTCTGGGAGAACTGCTTGACGTCGACGCGGAGGAAGCGGAGCTCGATCGTCCGGGTCTCGTCGACGTCCATCTCCGCGGTCGACGGCTCGGGGCCGAGGGCGACCTCCTCGACGCAGCCGGCGGCGGCGAGGGCGACGAGGAGCGGGGCGATCAGGAGCTTGCGGGTGGCGGTAGACATGGGCTCGCGGGGATCCATCGTGGAGGCGAGTAGGGCGGCCTAGAGCGCGTTGACGGTGGCGACGATCTCGGTCGGGTTGTCGCCCGGCGGGACGAAGAAGTCGATCTGGTAGACGACGCCGTCGTCGTCCGCGGCGTAGAGCGTGCTGTCGCCGGCGGGCAGGCGGTACTTCTCGTGCGCGGTGTCGGCGAGGCCGTCGACGGACGTCGCCGAGACCTTGCAGGTCTGGGTGAGCTCGGGGCAGGCGAAGAAGCCGGGGTTCGCGTAGGCGTAGGCGGCGAGGCTCTCGGGATCGTCGGCGGCGGGGCGCAGGTCGCTCTCGGCGACGAAGTAGAGGTAGGGGGTGCCGCCCTCGGCCGGGCGCCGGTAGTAGAAGTCGAGGCGCTTGTTGTTCTTCCAGTACTTGCCGAGGATGACGTTGGCGACCTTGTCGGCCTGCTCCTGCATCTTCGGGCGGATCTGGGCGATCATCTCCTCGGCGGTGAGGCCGATCCAGATCCCCGTGAGGGCGAAGACCGGCGCCGCGTCGCCCTCGGCGATCTGGTGGCCGCCGGGGCCGTCGCCGGTCGGGTCGTGGATCGCCACCTGGGCGACCTCGAGGAGGAGCTCCCAGAGGAACTGCGGCGGCGGCACGGGCTCGTCGAGCGCCTTGAAGCGGCTCCAGCCGTTGGGCAGCGCGGGCGGCGGGGCCGGCGGGGCGAGCTGCGCCGGCTTCGTCGCCGGGCCGATCCAGATCCCGGTGTAGCAGCTCGTCTTGGTGCCGTTCGGCAGGAGGCAGCGCTCGTAGTAGTGCTCGGCGAAGGCGATCAGCGCGGCGCGGGCGACGACGTACTCCATCAGCCACGGCTTGTGCGTCCAGATCGTCCCGTCGCCGACGGGCTCGCCGACGGGGTTGCCCATCGCGTCGGTCCAGTCGGCGGGGTAGTTGGTCCGGCACTCGGGATCGTCGACGCAGGGGTCGATGAGCCCGTCGAGCTCGGTCATCTGCAGGCGCATGTCGATCGTCGGCTTGTCGGCGACGCCCTCGATGACGAGCTTTTGCGGGTTGAGGAAGTCGAAGCTCAGCGGCGACGCGGCGTCGGTGACGAACATGTCGCCGCCGCCGACCGAGAGGTCGATGCCGTCGACCCAGCGCAGGTTCGACTCGGCGACGACCTTCATCTTGAAGTCGGCCGTGAGGGCGTCGCTCTTGGTCTGGAAGTCGGCGTCGTCGGCGATCAGGATCCCCGGGTGGTCGCCCATCGGCCCGAGCTTCTCCGAGAGCGGCTGCATGTCGTTGGCCGCGTCCCAGAGGGTGATCGACAGCTTGCCCTCGGTGTTGCCGACCGCCGGGTGGCTGGCGAGAAGCGTCTGCTGGATGGCGACGGAGAGGTCCGTGAGCTTGATGAACGCCTGGTTCTGGGCGATGCCGAGGCTCTCGGCGAGGAGCTCCGGGAAGGTGACGGCGAGGAGATCCTTGTTGTCGTTGATGAAGTTCGCCAGGCTCTCGAGGCTGGTGCCGGTGACGACCGCGTTGATCGGCGTCATCGTCAGCATGCGGACGAGGGCGTACTCCGGGCTCTCCTGCCAGTTGTCGCCGTAGGTCTGGCCGAGCGTGGTCTTCGCGCAGTCGTGCTTGGGATTGGCGCTGAAGTTCTCCCAGGCGCCGCCGCACGAGAACTGGATCGCCCGGAGGGCGTTCTCGAGCATCACGGTGGAGTCGACGTCGATGAGCACGAGATCCCGCGCCGCGGCCTCGCCGAAGACCTCGAGCGCCTTCTCCTTGTCCATCTCGAGGACGACGTCGGGCACCGGCTCGTCGTCGATCCGCAGGAAGTAGCGGGTCGGGCCGGCGCTCGGCGTCCCCGTCGTCGCCGTTGGGTCGACGTCGGTCGTGCTGCCCGTCGTCTCGCCGCCGGTGGTGGTGTCGGAGTCGGTGGCGCTCGTCGCCGTGTCGTCGCCGTTGCAGGCGGTGAGGAAGAGGGTCGTAAGGCAGGCGGAGGCGAGGCGGCGGGTCATCGGGAGCTCCATGCGGGGTCGTTCGTCCGCGCGTGGTATCGCGGATTATCGCACGATCGAGCGCGCTCGTAAGCATCGCGCGGCTGGGGCCTGGAGACCACGACGGCCCTCCGCCGCGGGGGTACGTCGGCGCCTCTCGGCGGCGTCGCGTGAACCGCGAGGTCGTCGTGCGGAGCCGCACTTTTCGCCCGCGGTCGCCGTTTTTCGTGTGGATCGTCGGCTGTGTCCCGATATCCTGGCCCCGTGCTCCGACAGTGGTGCATCGGCGGCGCGGCCCTGGGGCTCGGCGCGCTCCTCTTCGCTTCGCCGGCGGTGGCGGCCCCTGAGGCCGAGCCCGAGTCGGGGGCTGCAGACGCCGGCGACGAGGCCGACGGGGCTGATGAGGGCGGCGAGGCCGACGGCGCCGAGGATGTCGGCGAGGATGCTGCGGACGACCCGGAGGCCGAGGGGTCCGAGGGGCCCTCGGGATCCGGGGCGGCGACTGACGAGGGCGCGGGCATGGCCGGCGATCCCTCGACGGCGCCGATGGTCGAGGTGATCCCGAAGGACAAGAAGGTCCGCCACGACTGGTACGTCGGCTTCGGCCTCGGCTCAGGGGTCGGCTTCGGCACCGTGGACTCCGGCAACACCCTCGGCCTCGACGCGATCAGCGGGGTCAAGGTCGCGAGCTCCGGGTTCATCCACGGCGGCGGCCGCCTGCGCGAGAAGGTCTACCTCGGCGCCCGGATCGCCAACGTCACCGGCGGACCCGCGGGCGGGACGTCGCTGATGGCCGAGGCGCTCTTCTTCCCGATCAAGGAGCGCGGGCTCCTCCTCGGCCTCGCGGTCGGGCCGTCGATCCTCTACGCCGTGAGCACTGACAACACGATGATGGGCCTGAGCGGGATGCGCCAGAACGGCCGACCCGCGCTCGGCGTCGCCGCCGACATCGCCTACGACTTCTGGATCCTCCGGCGCTTCAACCTCGGCATCGTGCTCCAGGGGAACGGCGCGCTGAACCCGAAGCAGGCGATGATCTTCGGGACGACGCTGGGTCTGCAGTTCAACTGGTACTAGCGCCCGTGCCCGGCGAACCCTCGCCCGCGGCGCGAGCAGGGGCGCTGGGCTCCGCGGCGCGTGGGACGATGCACGCGGCCGGCGCGGAGCGTGACCTCCGGCTGCGCTGATGGTGGATGTCCTCTTGGACATGTCACTGCGCGCGCGGGCGGCCGCGGATCGACGCGTCGACGAGGTCGGCCTCGACGCGGAGCTCAGCGGCCTCGTCGGTCGCGCCGGTGCGCTCGGCGAGGTCGGCGAGGCG
>JAGQIT010000498.1 GCA_020431135.1 Myxococcales bacterium
TGCTCCGGCGACATGTACATCGGCGTCCCCATGAGCACGCCGGTCGCGGTGAGGGTGTTGGCGAGGAGCGGGCGCTCGCCGGGGTTGTCGGCGGCCGTCGTCGCCGCCTGGAACTCGCGGTCCTCGCGGGCGAGGCCGAAGTCGGCGACGCGGACGCGGCCGTCGCTGGCGAGGAGCACGTTGTCGGGCTTGAAGTCGCGGTGGACGAGGCCGGCGGCGTGGGCCGCCGCGAGGCCGCGGGCGGCGTCGATGAAGCGGGCGACGACCTCGGGCCACGGCCGGCGCTCAGCCTCGAGCCACTGGGCGAGGGTCTCGCCGACGACCAGCTCCATGGCGATGAAGACCTGATCGCCGACGAGGCCGACGTCGTAGACCTGGACGACGTTGGGGTGGGAGACCCGGGCCATCGCCTGGGCCTCGCGCAGGAGGCGGGCCTGCGAGTCTTGGCGCGCCCGCTGGCTGCGCAGCAGCTTGATCGCGACCTTGCGGTCGAGCTCGGGATCGTAGGCCTCGACGACCACGCCCATGCCGCCGGCGCCGAGGCGGCCGAGGACGAGGAAGCGGTCGATCTGCTTCGGCACCTCGGCGGTCGGCGACGGCGGCGCGTCGTCGCTGCGCAGCGTCGCCCCCGAGATCAACGAGTCCTCCGCGGTCGGTCCGCGCCGGCCGCTCGCCGCGGTGTCGGCGAGGCCGAGCTGGCGGCGCTCGACGATCGACGCCGAGGCCCCGGGGAGGGGCTCGCTGGCGATCGCGGTCTCGCCGTCCGCGGAGAGCTCTTGGTCGTGGCCGATCATCGTCGTCTCATCCTCGCCGGGCGCCGGCGGACCGCGGCGGCCCCGGGCGCGTCTCGGCGCCGGGGCGTGCTCGTGGTCGTGCGGCGCGCGGGCTGCATAGCGCTGCTACTCCAGGGTGGGGAGCATCGTCCGCCAGACGTCGTCCTCGTCGAGCTCCTGGTTGCCCTCGCACTCAGGGATCGAGCAGTGGATGGTGTCGCGGTCGACGAGGCGCGGGGTGTCGAGGCAGCGGGCGCCGTCCTTGGTCCACATCGCCTCGAGGTAGTTCTCCTCGGTCGGCGGCTCGATCAGGCCCTCGGCGTCGCGCCAGGCGACCGGGACGCCGGTGGCGGTGTAGGAGGTGCCGTCGCCGCAGTAGTCGCCGGTGATCATCCGCAGCGTCGCGGTCCGCTCGTCGACCGAGGCGCCGCGGTTGCCCTGGGGGTGGAAGTCCATGAGCTTCATCTTCGCCGCGGCCTCGCCGACGCAGGCGAGCGAGACCGAGCGCGATGACGGCGTGATCAGGTGGTTGTTGCGGTCGTAGATCTCGCCGGCGATCAGCGTGAACCACTGGTTCTCCGGGCTCGTCGACGGGCACAGCGACTTGTAGACGCCGCCGCTCATGTACTCGGCCTTGTAGGCGACGAGGGGCTTGCCGCCGGCCGCCCAGGACTCGACCTCTTCGTCGAAGTCGGTGATCACGAGGGTGACCGTGCCGCCGCCGTTCGGCATCTCGAGGGCGATCTTGGCGCCGACGAAGTCGGCCCCCTCGAAGAGGACGACGTCCGGGTCGCCCGGGTCGAGGGCGCGGAAGGTCTCGGTGTCGACGTCGACGTCGAGGGCGAAGCTGTAGGCGTTCGGCAGAGGACCTGTGCCGAGGCGGACCTTGATCCCGGCGGTGTTGGCCGCGTCGAGGTGGACGTCCGAGAGGTCCGCGCCGTTGACGATCGGCGAGTTGCCGAGGGTCGCGCCGCAGTAGGAGCAGCCCCAGCCGCCGCCGGGGCGAAACGCCAGGTCGTCGCCCGCGTCCTCGAGCGCGCCCTGATCACAGGCGGCGCCGAGGAGGCCGACGCCGACGGCGAGGGCGGCGAGGGCGGCGCGGGAGAGGGTGCGGAAGGTGGTGGTAGTCGTGGGCATCGTCGGTCTCCTTGTCGTGCTCGGGTGGGGCGCAGGGGAGTGCGCCTCGCTTCCCGCCCCCTCTCAATGCAGATCGGAGTCCTGGATCTTTTTTCTGTGATCACTATGGGTTGGAAGATGCGCTCGATCGGGCACGAGCGGCGCTGTGGGCGCTGGCCGCCTGGGGCCGCGAAACCTCAACGTTCCTCCAAGAGTGTCCCACGGGACACTCGAGTGACCCGGGACAATTGTCCCGGGACAGCGCGGCTCGGGAGCGCGCGTGTCCCCGCCTGTCTCGCGCCTCCTCGCGTCGTTTGGCGCGGTCTCGCGTGTGCCGCGGTCTCGCGTCTTGTCTCGCTCGTATCGGCGCGATGCGGTGCGGGCGGCGCTCTCGCGCCTGGGCGTCGACGCTCAGGATCGCCGCTGTGTGTCATCGCGGCGCGCGGGGGACGGTCACTCCTCGTGTGGCGGGCGCTCCGAGGGCGGTGGAGCTGGCGCTGGTCGACGCGACGGGTCGTCGCTCATCCGGGATCTTCATGGATTTGTTTGGCTGGGCCTGAGTGGGCCGAGGTACGCAGGTTCTCGAAGGAGTGTCGATGGAGGCCGGAGGTCGACGGGGCGACGGAGCCGACGAAGGTCGACGGAGCGACGGAGCCGAGCGCTCCGCTCGAGCGCATGACCCTCGTTCTCTGCGCCCGGCTCGCGTGGAGCTGGCGGTCCGAGCTGGATCCGCGAAGACTGGGCCGGTCGTCGGCCAGCCGTCGCGTCAGCTTCGGACGGACCTCTCCCGGCGCTCACCAGGCGCACAGGTGCGGCCAGGACTCGAGAACAGAAGAGACCACGCGCCGCGAGGTCGCGACTTCGGCCCTCGGGGTCTACGGCTGGGGCGGGGCGCGGCTGCGGTTCATCGTCGCGGGGCTCTCTTCCCGTGGGTGATGTGGTCGTTCTCTGCAGGATGTAGGCCGACTCGGAGAGCGCGCGGCGGCGCCTGAGCTTGGACCTCGCGATCCGCGTGAGAACGCGTCGTACCGGGCCGGCTCGCGCGTCTCGCCGCGGCGATGGGGGCCCGCGGGAGCCGCTCGGAGCGGGCCGCGCGAGGCTCCGGCGGCGGCCTTGTCCCGGGACAGCTGTCCCGCCGCCGGGTCGGTCGGCACCTCGGTGGAGTCGCGGCGCGCAGCCGTGCACAATGGCCCGGTGACGCTGCCGCCGGAGACCGTGTCCTGCGAGATCGCCCCGAGCGTCCACGACCAGCCGTGGATCTGCCGCCTGACCGTCGTTCATCCCCCGGAGCTGCGCGGGGTCATCGCCCTCAACGAGGCCCCGCGGACGATCGGCCGCCAGGTCGAGCCGCCGCTCGGATCGAGCGTCCCGCATCGGACGGTCTCGCGCCGCCACCTCGAGCTGCGCTGGGACGCGACGGCGGCGCGCCATCTCGCCCGCGACCTCGGCTCGCGCAACGGCTCGGCGCTCTTCGGCCAGGCGCTCGGATCGATCCCGCGGGTGCTCGAGGACAACGCCGTGCTCCGCTTCGGCGACGTCGTCGCGGTCTATGAGCGCCGCCGCGGGCCCATCGTCGAGCCGCCGACCGTCGACGCCGACGCGATCCCCGGAAAGGCCCTGGCGATCGTCGAGCTGCGGGCGGCGGTCGCCCGGGCGGCCCGCGATCCGTCGCCGGCGCTGCTGATCGGCGAGAGCGGGGCCGGCAAGGAGCGCTGCGCCGCCGAGCTCCACCGCCTGTCGCGGCGCCGCGGCGCCTACGTCACCCTGAACTGCGCGGCCCTGTCGCCGCAGCTCATCGAGAGCCAGCTCTTCGGTCACCAGCGCGGCGCCTTCACGGGGGCGAGCCAGGCGCAGGTCGGGCTCTTTCGCGCCGCCGACGGCGGCACCCTCTTCCTCGACGAGATCGGCGAGCTGCCCACGCCGCTGCAGGTGAAGCTGCTGCGGGCGCTGCAGGAGGGCGAGATCCGCCGGGTGGGAGACAACCAGCCACTACGGGTCGACGTGCGGGTG
>JAGQIT010000499.1 GCA_020431135.1 Myxococcales bacterium
ACGGGGCCTACGGCGGCGCCTTCGTCCTCAGCCCGCGCGCTCGCGGCCGCCTCGCCGGGATCGAGCGCGCCGACTCCGTGACCTTCGATCCGCACAAGGGGATGTTCCTGCCCTATGGGACAGGTTGCCTCCTGGTCGCCGACGGCCGCCACCTCGCGCGGGCGCACCACGGCGACGCCGCCTACCTCCAGGACTTCGGCCGCCTCGACCGCGACGGCGAGCCGCCGAGCCCCTCCGACTTCGGCCCCGAGCTCAGCCGATCGTTCCGCGGCCTGCGCCTTTGGCTGCCGCTCGTCGTCCACGGCGCCGCCGCCTTCCGCGACGCCCTCGACGAGAAGATCGAGCTCGCGGAGGCCTTTGAGGCCGGCCTCCGCGCCCGGATCGCCGCCGGCGCGCCGCTCGAGATCCCGACCCCGACGGCGCTCAGCATCGTCACCTTCCGCCTGCGACGGCGGCCGGACGAGCCCGTCGACGCCTGGAACGCCCGCAACGCGGCCCTCCTCAACGGCGTGAACCAACGCGCGCGCGTCTTCCTGTCGAGCACGGCGCTGCCGCACCCCGCCGGCGAGGCGACGACCCTGCGGATCTGCGTCCTCAACTTCCGCACCCACAGGTCGCGGATCGACGCCTGCCTCGAGGACCTCGACGCCGCCCTCCGCGACCTCGACGCGACCTGAGCCGGCGGGCCAGCGCCTCGCGGCGCGAGCACTAGAAGTGGTAGCTGAGCTGGTAGTCGACGCACGCGAGGCCGGCGTCGTTCTCGACCTTGATCCAGATCGTCGCGCTGTCGTCGAGGCCGTCGCACTCGATCCCCGGGGTCACCGAGCCGTAGCTGCAGCAGCCGAGCTGCCCCTGCGGCGCGGTGTCCTTGGTCTCGCCGACGCACGACACGTAGGTCCCGCTGTTGCCGACGCACTGGGCGTAGACGCAGAGGCGCGCGTTGGCGTTGGCCGACAGCGACCGCTTCGGGTCGACGGCGTTGAAGGGCTTGTCCTCGCCGTTGTAGACGTACCAGTCGACGTCGTCCGGGCCCGCGAGGGCGCCGCAGACGTAGCCGCCGTCGTCATCGTCGTCGGAGATGGTCCCGAGCGCGATCGCCGAGGACTGGCTGTCGTTGGGCTCCCCCGCCTCCTGCTCGCAGCTCGCGTTCTCCGGGCACGCGCGGCACGAGAGATCCGAGTGGCAGAAGCCGCCGCCGCAGGGGGTGTTGACGGCGACCGGCGTGTACTGGGGCGCCCCCGCGCTGCACGCGTCGGTGGTGCACTCGTTGCCGTCGTTGGGCGTGTCGGTGTCGTCGACGACCGCCCCCGGCGTCCCCTCAGCGCTGCACAGGGGGGTCTGACAGTCGCCGTGGACGTCGTTGGGGGTGTCGGTCTGATCGAGGGCGAGAACGATCCCGCCGGCCTCGTCGCAGACCGGGACCATGCAGTCGCCGCGCTCCGTGTCGAAGGGCGGATCGTTGCTGAAGACGGGCTGCCACGAGCCCATGCCGTCGCAGATCAGCGCCCGGCAGTCGCCGTGGTTGTCGTCGTCCATCGATCCGGCGGGCTTGTCGACGGCGACGCAGACGTTGTCGTCGTCGCACTCGAGCACCTCGCAGGTGCCGGGCTCGCAGACCGTCGTGCACTCGGGCGTCGTCGTCGAGCCCATCGTCTCGCCCTCGAGATCGTCGTCGCTCCAGACGCAGCCGCCGAGGCCGATCGTCAGCGCCACGAGCAGCGGCGCGACGCGCCCGCCAGACTTCCACCACCCGACCCACATCGCCATCGCTCCCTATCGTGGCACGCGCAGGCGACCGGCGAAAGCCGCGGCCCGCGTGCGCTCACAATTCCTATCGGACCTAGCCGAGGTCCCGCGCGCGCTCGCTTGCCGGCGGCGGCGCGAGTGCACACGGACTTCAGCCGCAGGATCCTCGCGTCGAGCGACCCCACAGCGCCCTGGTCACAACGCCAGGTCGTAGCGCGCCGCCGGAGCGGCGTTTGGACGACAGTCGCGTGCCTCGCCTCGCGGACGGTGAGCCGAAGAGCGACGCGGACCCCCGAAGAGGATCCGCGGCGCGCCGACCTCTGCACGCCACGCCGTCGGGTCCGCGTGGTGTCGGTTCGCGCTGGAGCTAGCTCCGGCGCCGACGCATGGCGAAGGGGAGCGCGAGCGCGAGCCAGGCGAGCCCGGCCGGGGAGCCGCCGCCGTCGACGTCGCAGGCACAGCCGCCGCCGTCGTCGATGCCCGAGGTCGTCGACGCCGAGTCGTCGTCCGTGTCGCTGGTCCCGCCCGAGCCGGTGGTCGTGCCGCTGTCGGTGACGCTCGTGCCCCCGCCCGAGTCCGTCGCGCCGCTGGTCTCGCCGCCGGTCGAGTCGCTGCCGCCGCTGTCGCTGTCGCTCGTCGTGCCGCTGTCCGTGTCGCCGTCCGCCGGCCACGGCGCGCACGCCTCCTCCGACCACGACTCGTCGACGATGTCGCAGGTGTAGGGGTCGCCGGCGCAGGCGCCCGCGAGCTCCTCGCTCGGGTCGATCGCCTGCGGGCCGAAGTGCGCGACCGCCTCGGGGCTGAGGCAGATCGACTCGCCGGCGACCACCTCACCGGTGGCGAAGTTCACCGCGGTGACGCCGAAGCAGCCGTCCTCGCCGAAGGTGTAGCTGTGGGTGAGCTCGCCGGGCTTCCAGCCCTGGACGCCGATCTGGCCGCCGGTCGCCGCGTAGGCGTCGGCGTCGAGGGTCATCGCCAGGGTCACGCGGCCGTTTTGCAGCGTCGTCGCGCAGTGGCCCTCGAACCATCCCGACTGACCGTCGCCGCACATCTCGACGTAGGGATAGGCGCCGTCGCAGCACACGAGGTTCTCGAGGGCCATGTCGAGGGCGTAGGAGAGCTCCTCCTCGGCGGCGATCGGCGGCGCGGCGGTCTCGGGGAGCCCCGGCGCGGCGGTCTCAAAGACCCCCTCGACGCCGACGTAGTCGTCGGCGCAGTACGCCTCTTCGCCGAAGATCGTGTTGTCGATCGCCACCAGGACGTCGTACTCGAGCCCCGGCATCAGCGGCTCGTCAGCCCGCCAGAGGATCGCCAGCGGCGACTCGCTGAGCTCGAGGGTGCCGTTGATGAGCTCGCCGCCCTCGCCGCTGACCTCGACGTAGACCGCGGCGAGATCGGTCTCCTCGGGCGCCGTCCACTCGCCGTACTCCGCGGCGAGGACGAGCACGCCGTCGGCGGGGATCGGCGTCGAGTGGGCGATCGAGACGCTCTTCCACGCGCGACAATAGGCCGGCGAGCACGCCTCGACATCGCGCGGCGCGATCGTGAGGGCGAGCAGGGGCAAGCTGAAGCAAAGAACAGGCCATGTACGCATGCCCCGATCATAGCGTATCGCCCCGCTGCGGCCAGATCTCGACCTCTGCGCGCGCGCACTCGACTGTGGGGTGTAGGCCCCAACGCGGCTCACAAGGGCCACGCTTGTCGGCTCCTCGGCCATCTGCGAGCGTCGCCGCGGGTCGGTCGTGGAGCGGCGAGGAGAACGGGGCGCGCCCGCGGTGGGCGACGCGGCGTCGGAGACCCCGACGCGTCGGATCGAGGGCGACGCCCCCGGCCCCGCGGCGACGACGATCCCCCACCCCGACGTGCTCTTCAAGGAGAGCCTCCTGCGCGGGGCGATGAAGATCGGCCGCTTCCAGATCCTCGATCATCTCGACGAGGGCGGCATGGGGATGATCTTCGTCGCCCGCGACGAGGAGCTCGACCGCGAGGTCGCCCTCAAGATCCTGCGCAGCCGCGACAGCGACGGCAGCGGCGGCCAGGCCCGCCTCCTGCGCGAGGCCCAGGCGCTCGCCAAGCTCGCCCACCCCAACGTCGTCACCGTCTACGAGGCGGGCGAGTTCGACGGCCAGGTCTTCGTGGCGATGGAGCTGGTCCGCGGCCAGACCCTGCGCGAGTGGGCCCGCGCCGCGCCGCGCCGCTGGCCCGAGGTGATCGAGCGCTTCATCCAGGCCGGCCGCGGCCTCGCGGCGGCCCACCGCGCCGGCCTCGTCCACCGCGACTTCAAGCCCTCCAACGTCGTCGTCGGCGACGACGAGCGCGTCCGCGTCCTCGACTTCGGCCTCGCCCTCGCCCGCGGCGAGGGTGCCCCCGAGGATCCCGAAGACCCCGGCGTCACGGCGATCGACGAGAGCGACGCCTCGCAGATCTCGCGCGCCGGCCCGGGCCTCCTCGCCACCGGCCTCACCGGCGCCGACTCGATCGCCGGCACCCCGGCCTACATGGCGCCC
>JAGQIT010000500.1 GCA_020431135.1 Myxococcales bacterium
TCAGCGGCTGCGAGGCGGCGCTCCTCGCCGACACCAACGGCCTCCTCCTCGCCGGGCGCGGCGACGAGGCGCTGATCGCCGGGACCGCGGTGCTCGACCGCGCCCTGCGGACGATCCGCGAGGCCGTCGAGGTCGACGTCGGCGCGAGCCTGGTCGTCGAGCTCGGCTCGCGCCTCTTCGCCCAGATGGTCTGGGTCGAGTCCAGCCACGAGCAGGTCATCGCGATCCTCATCGTCAAGCGACCGCTCGGCTCGGACTTCATCGACGCCGTACGCAGCACGGTCGGGCGCCTGCTTCAGGCCCCCGACGCCCAAGGAGAACTATGAGCCTCACCGACATGGAGAAGGCCGTGGAGGGCATCGCAGGCCTCCGCGGCGTGTTCATCACCCTGATGCCCGACTGCCTGCTCTTCGACTCGTGGACGCGCGAGGACAGGTGGCACGCCGAGGACGTCGCCTCGTACTTCGGCGACCTCGTCCGCGCCAACCGCGAGGGGCTCAAGGCGATCGAGGCGTGGGCCGCCGACATGCAGGTGACGATCGAGTCGGCCGACTCGCTCGTCGTCCTCCGCGAGATGGAGGGCGGCCTGGTCGCGAGCATGGTCTTCGAGCGCTCGGTGCCGATGGGGATGGTCCGCCTCAGCGTCAAGCGCCTGCTCGGCCGCCTCGCCGTGTCGCTGCCGGCGATCGAGCTCGAGGATCGCCCGCGCGGCGAGCGGCTCCTCGACTACCTCGAGCGCTACGCCCCCGATCCGCACGCGGTGCGCATGCGCGTCGCCCTCCAGACCGGGATCCCGCTCGGCGAGCTCGAGCACCCGGAGAACCTCAGCGGCGGCCAGCTCGACGAGATCGAGGAGTCCGTCAAGTTCATCCTCGGCCTCGACACCCTCGCCTACTGATCCGGAGGAGCCTGACGATGCACAAGCGAAACGGTACCCCGAGCGTGGCCTACGACAACGACCTCGCGTTCCTCGGCGACGCGCCCGTTCTCTACCACTGCCACCACTTCAACCTCTTCCTCGATCAGTCCGTCGACGACGCCCTCGGCCCGAAGGTCGGGCCGGCGCTCCGCTTCGCGGCGGCCCGCGAGGCGAGCTATCAGCTCCTCGCGTCGCTCGTCCGGGCGGCCGACGCCGTGACCCCGGCCGAGCGCGTCGCCCTCGCCGAGCACGTCTTCGCCAGCATGGGCCACGGCCGCCTGCGGATCGACGCGCCGCAGGGCGTCGGCAAGGCGGTCGGCGAGCACCTCCACTACGGCCAGGCGTGGTTCGAGAAGTACGGCGCGACCGTGCGCCGGCGCAGCCCCGCGGACGCCTTCGCGGCGGGCTTCGCCGCGGCCGCCGTCGACCTCGCCTACGACCTCCCGCCGCTGTCGAGCGCGGCGACGGAGGAGCGCTGCGTGGCCATGCGCGCGCCGCGGTGCGAGTTCACGATCCGCCGCGGCGAGCCCGAGGAGGCGCGCCCGCGCGTCGATCGTGCCGCCGTCGCGGCGACGAGCGCTGACGGGTGGATCCCCGCGGGACTGCACGAGGACGCGATCGCGTCGATCGCCGCCACCCTGCGGGCCTTCCTCGCCGGGGTCGAGAGCGACGACAGCGGCTTGATTCGGGCGTTCGGCGTCTACGTGACGATGCACCTCGCCGGCTACTACAACCGGATCACCTACGACACGATCACCCGCGTCCAGGCGACCGCGCCGAAGATGACCGAGGTCCTCGAGATGTTGTTCCGCGAGAGCGGCCACGTCTGCGTCTTCAACACCTTCGGCGGGATCCTGATGTCGCCGGAGTGGGAGGGGGCGGTCGGCACCCTCACGGGAGACCCCGCCGAGATCGTCGCCGGCGGCGTCGCCATCGCCCGGGCGCTCGGCTTCGGCCGCTGGCGGATCCGCGAGCACGTCCCCGGCGAGCGCCTCGTGATCGACGCGCCCGCGACCTACGAGTCGCCCTACTACGGGATCCGCCACGGCGAGGCCGTCCGGCCGACGTGCTACTTCCTCCAGGGCGCGGCGCTGGCGATCATGCAGCTCGCCGAGCGCGTCCGCTGGAGCGAGCGCCCGGCCCTCACCCAGGCGTTCTACAACGAGCTCTTCCGCGGCGGCCTCCCCTGGCGCGTCGAGCAGACGCGCTGCCGGGTGCGCGGGGACGATCGCTGCGCGGTCGTCGTGACGCGGAGCTAGGCCGATGATGGTGGAGACCGACAGCGCCGCTGACCTCTGCGACGCGGTCGTCGGCGGCCGCGACTCCCCGGCGATCGCGGGGGCGCTGCGGCGCGAGCACGCCTGCCGTCACGGCCTCCTCTGGCGCTCGGACGTCGCCGAGCCGGCCGTCGTCGTCGCGCTCCAGGGGCTCCTCGGCGAGCGCTGCCGACGGGTCGGCCCGGCGGGCCTCGGCGTCGAGCTCTTCGAGACGGCGGAGGGCCACGGCATCGTCCTGGTCCCTAGGACAGGTCGACTCCAGCTGCGGATCGTCGGGACCACGGCGCGCGAGGACCGCGAGCCCGTCGCCCGGGCGCTCCACCGCTGGCTCTTCGGCCTCGTGGGCGTGGGCGTGGACACAGCCGACGCCGCGGCTGACGGAGGGGCGCGATGATCGGCCAGCACGTCTATCCGGGGAAGACCTCGACCCGGCGGGTCGGCAATTCCCTGCTCACCTTCCAGACCGAGCTGCGCGGCGATCCGCCGACGGTGGTGACGATCGTCGTCCTCAGGGGGCGGACGCTGCGGACCTTCACGCAGGCGCTCGCCGAGCTCGAGGCGCGGCGCCCGGGCGCGCCGCTCGTGCGCCTCGTCGACGAGGCGCACGAGCGGGTCGTCGCCCGCCTCAACCTCCAGGTGAAGGGCGCGGCGCGGGCGGCCGCGTCCGATACGGCAACAGCGACACTGCTCGACGAGACCGCGGACGAGTCCGCGTCCCCGGGCGAGCGGGCGTCGGAGCTCGTGCTCCTCGCGGTCGAGGCCGTCGACAAGCTCGAGTACCAGGGCGCGCTCGATCTCCTCGAGACCGCCCTCGAGTGCGCGCCCGGAGATCCGCGGCTCGAGCGGTCGATCGCCCGCCTCCGCGAGCTCGTCTAGCCTGTCCCGCGAGTCGGCGCGTGGCCACGCGCCGAACCCTCGGACAGCCTCCTAGCCGGGGGGCATCAGCGGCGCGCAGGTCGAGACGCCGGCGCCGACGACGAGGATCGGCGCGCTGTTGTTGACCGTCGTCAGGACCTGGCCGTCGCCGTCGCTGTTGTCGTAGTCGAGCTTCGTGACCTTGCTCGGCGTGCCGATGCCGTTCTCCACAGAGTTCGTGAAGAAGTAGAAGTCGCCGCCCCAGAAGGCGAAGGCGAAGGCGTTAGTCAGCGGGAAGCCGTTGAAGGTGATGCTCTCGACCTCGCTCGCGCTCGCCTTGTCGAATTGGATCAGCTTGGCGTTCGGGACCCCGCCGAAGGCGTAGAGGCGGCCGTCGCCCGTGCCCGTGAGCTCGGCGCCGTTGTAGTTGGTCGCGCCGATCGTCGTCATCTGCAGCGCCTGCTCGTCGAAGACGCCGAGCTTGCCGACGCCGGGGCCCTCGTTCCACTGCCCGGACTGGCCGTTCCAGTGCTGGCCGTAGAGGCGATCGCAGGGGTCGTCGGCGCTGTTCGACACGAAGGCCATGCCGAAGTGGATCCAGGCGTTGGCCCCGGGGTTGTAGCCGGGATCGGTGCAGTTCGCCGGGTTGTTGACGTCGAGCTCGTAGAGGTCGCCGACGTTGATCCCTTGGATGAGGTCGGCCTTGGTCGTCTGGATCCAGGCGTAGCCGTCGCGGCCGACGCCCATCGAGAAGGTGCCGTCGCTGGTCGGGCAGCCGAGCGGGCCGACCAGCGCGAAGCTGTTGTTCGCCGGGTCGTAGGTCCACAGCTCGCGGTCGTCGGAGAGGACGTAGATGAGGTCGAGCTTGTCGCCGCAGGGGCACATCGAGTCGTCGGGGCCGGTGGTCGCGTCGCCGCTGCCGCCGTCGCCGTCGCTGTCGCCGACGTCGTACTTGAGGCTCGGGCCGCTGCCGCCGGTGTCTTCGGTGCCGCCGCTGTCGCTGGCGCCGCTGCCCTCTGTCGTCGCGTCGCCGGAGGTCGAGGCCGTGGTGGTCGCGGTCGCCGACGCCGTCGCTGTCAGCGTCGCGGTCGCGGTCGGGGTCGCCGGGGTGCCGTCGTACATCGCGTCGTCGCCGGCGCAGGCGCCCGCGGCGATCGTGAGCGCGAGCGCGGTGAGATTCACAGAGGACCCGGACGACGCGCGCGAACAGACCATGGATCGATGGCTATTCCGCGGCGCGCGCGAAGTCAAGCGCGCCGCGGCCGGGCGCTGCCCTCGCGGCTCCTGGCGCCCGCGAGGGTCGTGAGGCGAGGAGCCGCGCCGCGGGGCGCTCTGCGTTCGGGTGAAGCGGTGAACGCCGCTCGGGCGGAGTCTGCGAGCTCGACGCGGCCCGCGGTCGCGGTGATCGCCGTGACCGTGTCGGCGATGCCCGCGGGGATCGCCGGCTCCCTCGCGCGGGTATCGACGGCGTGCTGCCGAAGCCCGTGACTATCGAGTCGTCGCGCCGGATGATCGCGAAAGTGGGGCTCGGGCGGCGAGAGGCCAGCGGGTCCGCGAGCCGAACGCGTAACCTCTGCCACGGGCTCCGAGGCTAGCCGCGGACGACGGCGCGGAGCAGCTCCTCGACCTCGGCGCGGACGTCCGTGAGGCGCTGCGAGCGGTAGACCCCGTAGGCGCCGCCGACGAGCGGGCCGGTGATCATCCCGAGGACCGGCAGCACCGACGCGGCGAGGCCGATCTTGGCGCCGCTGACCATCGCTCCGCCGGGTGTCAGGCGCTCGTGGAGGTTGACGAGGGCGTCGTGGACGGCGACGCGCTCGTCCTTCGACAGCTCCGGGAGCTTGGCGACCGCGGCCCGCAGGGCGGAGAGCTCGCGCTCGAGGGCGTCGTCGCTGAAGGGGGCGACGTCGATGGCCTTCTTCAGGCGCTCGCCCTGATCGCGGGCCCAGCCCTTGGGGTCCTGGCGGAGGCGCTCGACCTGGGCGCGGGCCCAGGCCTTTGGATCGTCGGGGATGGCCATCGCGGACGAGCATAGTCGCCGCGTCGGCGCTCGGCCACCGGCGAGGGCCCATCGGCGCGAGCGCTGCGGAGCGGACCTCGCGGACCTGGAGCGCGGCGGCGCGATGGCGGCGGCGCTCGGGGCACCACGGCAGCTACGCCGCCGCCGCGAGGCGCTCGCGGATGTAGGCCGCGACGAGGCCCGCGTGGGAGAGCGGCTTGCGCGGGTCGTCGACGTCGCAGTTGGTCTCGTAGTCGAGGAGCACGACCGGGCGCTCGCGGGCGATCGCCTCGAGCGCCGCGACCTCGTCCTGGAGGCGGTTGTCGAGCGCCCAGCGGTAGGTCGGGACGTAGATCGCGTGGCGGGCCTCGACGTAGCCGAGGAGCGACTCGCCGTCGACGCCGCGGCGGTGGCCGAGGCAGCGGCCGTAGCGACGGACCGTCCGCTTGAGCCTGCGCATCGTCGTGCGGGCCATCACCTCGAGGTCGACGTCGGCGCTCTCGAAGACCTTGAGGCCCTGCCAGATCCCCTCGACGCTCGCGCCGACGCGGCCGGGGGAGAAGGGCACCGGGAGCTCGCCGAGCGGGAAGAAGGGGCTGAAGCGGACCCAGGGCTCGGGCCCCCGCGAGGTGACGTCGATGATCGCGGCGCCTGGGTTCTTGCGCTCGATCTTCTCGCGCGCGGTGTGGCGGCTCTGGACGCGGATCTGCGGCGGCATAATAGTGTCACTGGTACACTAAGACATCGGCGGCGGCAAGCCTCGCTTGCCTGCTATCGTGCGCGCGCGGAATAGAACGACCGGCGGCGGGCGTTGGCTCCAGCGAACGACCGACACGGAGTCCGCGAAGCGACCATGCGATCCGCAACCACGACCTCATCTCTCTCCATCTCCGCGGCGCGGCGCGCCGCTCGTCTCGGCCTCGCCAGCGCGCTCGCCAGCGCGCCCGCGTGCACCCCGAAGACCGACCGCGCAGAGGCGAGCCCGCCCGCGCCCGCGACGGCGAGCGACGCAGCCGACGCGCCGGTCGACGACGAGGCGGCCGCGAGGGTCGAAGAGGCGCGGCCGCGCGGACGCACGCCGCTCGCCGGCGCGGCCGAGCGCTTCGCCGCAGCGGGGGTCGACGGCGCCTTCATCCTCCGCCGCGGCGACGGCGACGATCAGGTCTTCGGCGGCGAGCTCGTCGACGCCCGCCGCGTCCCCTGCTCGACCTTCAAGATCGCCAACGCTCTGATCGCCGTCGAGGAGGGTGTCGTCGACGGCCCCGACTTCACCCTCGAGTGGGACGGCGTCAAGCGCTGGAGCGACGCCTGGAACCGCGACCACGACCTGCGCTCGGCGATGGAGGTGTCGGCGGTTTGGTACTTCCAGGAGCTCGCCCGGCGGATCGGCGCCGCGGCGATGGCCTCGCGCCTCGCCGCCCTCGACTACGGCAACGCCGAGATCGGCGACGCCGTCGACATGTTCTGGCTCGTCGGGCCGCTCGAGATCTCGGCCGCGGAGGAGCTCGAGTTCGTCGACCGCCTCGTCCGCGGCGCCCTCCCGGTGAGCGAGCGCGCGGCGGCGATCGTCCGCGACGTCATGCCGACGCGGGAGTTCGGCGCGGCGCGGGTGCGGGCGAAGACGGGGACCTGCGTCTTCGACGACGACGGCGACGACCGCCCGCCGCACGCGTGGCTCGTCGGCTGGGTCGAGCGCGGCGACGTCGTCGACGGCACCTTCGCCCTCATGGTCACGGGCCCGGCGCAGTTCGAGCCCCTGACCCGCGTGCGCTGGCCGCTGGTCGCTGGTCTCCTCGAGGACGCCGGCGTTCTCGCGGCGGGGGCCGGCGGGTGAGCGCGGCCGCCTACTTGCGCTTGTAGGAGAGCGCGTACTTCATCGGCGTCGTGAGGCGCGACGACGAGATCGTCACGCTCATCGTCATCTTGTCGCCGGTCGAGTCGACGGTGAAGACGTTGCGCCGCGAGCCGTCCTCGCCCTTGAAGTCCTGGACGAGCCGCCCCTTGACGATCGACATCTTGACCTTGACCTTGCCGCCGGTGTCCGTGGTCCAGTCGACCTGCGGGCCGTCGAGGGTCGCGGTGACGGTGCCGCCGGGGACGAAGGTCGTGGTCACGCGGTCGCCGTCGACGGCGATCTTGATCGCGTCGCGGACCTGGTTGCTCTCGGTCAGGCGCCGGCGGCCGATGTTGCGGATCAGGGCGTTGAGCTGCTGGACGGTCTGATCGATCGTGTCGGCGAGGCGCTGCTTCTGGGCGGCGCCGCCGACGTAGCGGTACTCGCCGGCGAGGCGCGCTTGGGGGGGCGGAGGCGGCTTGGTCGCGGCGGCGGGGCGCGCCTCGACGACCTTCGCCTCCTCCTTCGCCTCGGGCTGGGACTCGGGCTCGGGCTCGGGCTCGGCCTTCGCCTCGACGTCCGCCTTGGTGTCTTCCCCGCTCTCGACCGGCTTCGTGGGTCGCTTCGATCGCGTCGACGTCGGCTTCACGGCGGGCGCGTCGGCGGTCGCTGTCTTAGCGTCGGCGTCGGCGGGTGCGGGCGCGGGTGCGGGCGCGGCGGCTCATGGGCAACCCAAAGGGAAGGTGGGGCGAAGCGT
>JAGQIT010000501.1 GCA_020431135.1 Myxococcales bacterium
GACTTCGACTCGACGAGGTTCGGCGACGCCGCCGGGACCTCGAGCTCGGCGACGCCGATCGCCGGCTTGCCGCGGGCGTCGAGCCACGACAGCTCCCACGCCCGCCACAGGTCGGCGCCGACGAAGGGGAGGCGCGCGTCAGGGCCGAGGTCGAGCGCCCGCCGCCCGAGCGCGCGCGGGACCGCCCGCAGGACCTCCGGCGCGTAGACGCGCGGATAGGAGGTGGCCGCGCCGAGCGGGAGATCGCCCGGCAGGTCAGGGTTTGCGTGGGGGTCGCTCGGGGCGTCGTCGCGCATCAGAGGCTCGGCCAGGCGACCATAGCAGGGCGACCGTGACCGTGATGCGCCGGCAAGCGCGAGCGCGTCGGCGTCGGCGTCGGCGCCCGGCGGCGGGCCCAGAGGTAGCCCTCCATCCACGCGTGCCAGTCCTCGCTCGCGCGGGGGAAGGGGTTGTCGCGCCGATCGCCGCCGCAGCGGGCCACAGCCGCGCCTTGCTCCCGAGGATTTCGCGTTCCGTTCATGGTCTCGCTCCTTGCCCTGGTGAGACCCTAGGTCGGGCGCTTGATCCGAGGCGGATCATCCGGCGCGGCGGCGCGAGCGGCGGACGGAGACGCCCGCGGCGTATGCGCATCGCGCCCGATGGGCGACAAAATTTCGCAATGTTCTCGTGCGAACGTCCTCCGAAGAGTGATCGGCCGCACAGCATGTGACTGAACAGGGTATTCTCCCGGCGATGCGTCGCTCGGATGAACTGACCTCTCGGGGGGCGAGGCCCGCCGCCCGCCGCCACGGTGCGCTCGCTGCCGCCGGTCTCCTCGCCCTCTGTCTCGCCGCCCCCGCCCACGCCGGCGATCAGGGCAAGCGCAAGGTCCAGGTCTGGACCAAGTACGCCGACGGCGAGGGGGTGACGGCCGTCGCCCACGTCGCGGCGTCGCCCGAGACGATCCTCAACTTCATCGCCGACGGCGCCCGCGCCCACAAGCTCGCGCCGACGACGATCAAGGCCAAGTCGCTGGCCAAGGACGGGAAGTGCGAGAAGATCCACCTCACCGTCCGCGGGCTCCTCTCGCCCTTCGAGATCGACACCCGCCGCTGCCGGACCGCCAAGGGCTTCCACGAGACGATGGTCTCGTCCGAGGACTTCGAGGCCTACGACGTCGAGTGGACGATCCAAGAGCTTGGCGAGGGCTCGCTCGTCTCCTACCGGGCGCTCAACGTCCTGTCGATCTCGGTGCCGCAGGGCATGGTCGTCCGCGAGTCCAAGAAGGTGATGGCGAAGACCATGAAGAACCTGATCGCGGCGCTCGACGAGGGCTAGCCGCCGCCGCGACCGAACGACCGCCTCCGCCGCCTGCGTCGCCGCAGGCGGCGGTCGTTTTTGCGGCGCCCCCGTAGCGACGACTCGCGGACTCCTCGCAGACTTGAGGCGGCACGTCAGGGCGCCGCCCTGCCCCAGCGCGGCGCCGAGGCCAACATAGTCCTCCACCTCGAGGGGGTGACGCGCTGCGAGCACTGCGTCCCGTCCTCCTCCGACCCGCGCGCGCCGGAGGCGGTTTCGGCGAGCGATCGCGACCCGCCGCGGCCTCGCCGCGCCGAGCGAGCCCAGGCGCCCCGCAGGCGCGAGGCCCCGCGCAGCCGCCGAGCGTCCGCGCGGCTGGGCGACCGCCGCCGCCGTAGTATGCTTCCCCCTCCCGATGAGCGCCGACATCCAAGCCCAGCTCCGCGCCCTCCAAGACGACCTAGGCGCCCTCACGGCGGCGATCCAAGAGGTCATCGTCGGTCAGTCCGAGATCATCCGCGGGGTCCTTATCTGCCTCCTCGCCGGCGGCCACGGCCTCCTCGAGGGCGTCCCCGGGCTCGGCAAGACGCTGCTGATCCGGACCCTGTCGCAGGCGCTCGACCTGTCGTTCGCGCGGATCCAGTTCACCCCGGACCTGATGCCCGCGGACATCGTCGGCACCTCGGTGCTCGTCGACGACGAGGGCGGCGGCCGCTCGCTCGTCTATCAGCCCGGGCCGATCTTCTCCAACATCGTCCTCGCCGACGAGATCAACCGCGCGACCCCGAAGACCCAGTCGGCGCTCCTCGAGGCGATGGCCGAGGGCCAGGTGACGGCCGCCGGCAAGACCCGGCCGCTGACCCAGCCCTTCCTCGTCCTCGCCACGCAGAACCCGCTCGAGATGGAGGGGACCTACCCGCTCCCCGAGGCCCAGCTCGACCGCTTCCTCTTCAAGATCAACGTCCGCTTCCCCGACGAGGATGAGCTCGTGACGATCCTCGAGCGGACCACGGGCTCGGCGACCCAGAGCGCGCGCAAGGTGATGGGCGGCGCCCGCCTCCTCGAGATCCGCAAGCTCCTGCGCTCGATCCCCGTGACCTCGTCGCTGACCCGCTTCGTCGCCCGGGTCCTCCGCGCGACCCACCCCGACGACGCCAACGCCAGCGACCTCGTCCGCCGCTACGTCCGCTTCGGCGCCTCGCCGCGCGGCGCCCAGTCGATGCTCCTCGCCGCCCGCGTCCGCGCCGTCCTCGAGGGCCGCAAGTCGCCGAGCACGGCCGACGTCAAGGCGGTCGCCCTGCCGGCGCTGCGCCACCGCGTGATCCTCAACTTCGAGGGCGAGGCCGAGGGGATCGCGATCGACGAGGTACTCCAGGAGGTCCTCGCCAACGTCCGCGAGGACTAGGTCGCGGGCGGCGGGCGTCTCTAGCGAGAACGTCGGGCCGCCGCGGACGTACCAACCACCGTAGACGAGGGAGCACGCAGCACGATCATGGGAGTCTTCGCCCGCCTCTTCGGCTCGGCCGCGCCGACCCCCGCCGCGGCGGCGGAGGGCGAGCTCTTCGACGAGGCGTTCCTCGCCCGCCTAGAGCTCCTCCAGGTCGTCGCCCGCCGGGTCTTCCGCGGGCGCACCCGCGCCGAGCGCAAGTCGCGGAAGGTCGGCTCCGGCCTCGAGTTCGCCGACCACCGCGAGTACTCGCCGGGCGACGACATCCGCAACCTCGACTGGAACGTGCTGATGCGCCTCGGTCACACGCTCATCCGCCTCTACGAGGAGGACGAGGACCTGCCGATCCGCATCGCCGTCGACGTCTCGGCGTCGATGCAGAGCCGCGGCGGCGCCAAGCTGCGCTACGCCCAGCAGGTCGCCGCCGCCCTCGCCTACGTCGGCCTCGCCAACCTCGATCGCGTCGGCCTCACGTGCATGAGCGGCAAGGTCCACGCGACGCTGCCGGCGGTCCGCGGCAAGGGCCGGATCTTCCGCGT
>JAGQIT010000502.1:0-12022 GCA_020431135.1 Myxococcales bacterium
ACCTCGATCGCCACCTCGCCCTTGATCGGCAGCTCGCGGGCCTCGGCGACGCCCGCCATGATCCGCAGCGCGGTCGCCTCGGCCTTCGCCGGATCGAGGCCCGCGCGCTTCGGGGCGGGGGCGGGGCCCTGGGTCGCCTCCGCCTGCGCGGGCGCGGCTTCGCGCGCGGG
Organism: Myxococcales bacterium; assembly: GCA_020431135.1. Classification (GTDB taxonomy): domain Bacteria; phylum Myxococcota_A; class Polyangia; order Nannocystales; family Nannocystaceae; genus JADJRG01. The sequence goes on from JAGQIT010000502.1 coordinate 171, forward strand.
CTCGCCCGGGGCCTCGGTCGGCGGCGGCGTCGTGCAGGCCGAGAACAGGGCGAAGGCGACGATCGAGCGGCGGGCGGCGAGGTCCAGGCGCGGCACTGTCGACACAGCCTAGCAGCCCCGGGCCGATGTCGACACGGGCCGGCGCGAGGGTCCTGCGGCGAGACGTTCGCCCGGCCGCAGCGCTCGAATGACGCGATCTGGGCCGACGACGGGGCTGCGCGGGGCAACCGGCGACAACGTCGTTCATCACGGCCGCCCGCGTGGACGCTCAGGCGGGCGCTTCGCGGCGCAAATTGGGCGCCCGGCCGCCCTGGCCAGAAGATCGACGAGCGCGCGCGAAGCGGGCTATGCTCGCATCCGCGAACGCCGAAGGGCGCTGACGTCCCGCGCGCTCGCAGGAGCCCCAGTCATGAAGTTCGTCCACGTCCCCCTGGCCACCCTGATCACGATCGCGCTCGCCGCGTGCGCCGGCAAGAGCACCGACGGCTCTGAGGCGCCGGCCGAGCCCGCTCCCGAGGCGGCCCCCGCAGCGCCGGCCGATCCCGGTGACGAGGCCGAGGACGGTGAGGACGAGGCCGACGAGGGGGACGAGGCGGCCGCGGAGGAGCCCGCCGACGAGGCCGGTCCGACCCAGAACCTCCTCGAGGTCCTGAAGAAGACCCCGGAGGCGAGCCGCTTCCTCGCGGAGCTCGAGAGCGCCGGCCTCGCCAAGCGCCTGCTCAGCGTCGACGAGGACACGACCGCGATCATCCCGAGCAACGCCGCCTTCGACAACATGTCGAAGGCCGCGCAGGCGAAGCTGAAGAAGGACCCGGCCGGGCTCCTCCAGTACCACCTCGTCCCGGAGAAGATGGACCTCGAGCGCGTGATGGACCACCGCGGCCTGCCGACCCTCCTCGGCCAGGACATGCCGATCCGCATCGTCGAGGGGACGACCCTCTACTTCGGCACGGAGAAGGAGAACGCCAAGCTCGTCGAGTCGAACATCGCCGGGTCGAACGGGATGGCGCACATCATCGACAAGGTCCTCGTCCCCTGAGGACGGGTCGGCGGACGAGGGGCCGCGGCGCGGGGCGTCGCGGCCTTCGTCGTTCTCCTCTCCCTCCATCTGGCGGGACGACGACCGCGTCACGCCGCCTAGAGCGACCAGCCGGCGTCGTCGAGCGGCCGGCTCGCGCGCTCGAGGCGTAGGGCGAGCTCGGCGCTGCTGCGGAGCTCAGGGTGCTCGGGCGGGAGCTGAGAGCGGCGTGTCCTTAGGGCCACCTCGATGTGCGGGCGGGCGCCGGCGAGGTCGCCGCGCTCGAGGAGCAGGGCGCCGATGTTGTGGTGCGAGCGGGCGGTCTCGAGGTGGTCGTCGCCGAAGAAGGCGCGGCGGATCGCCAGCGCCTGGCGGTGCTCCGCGAGCGCGCCGTCGACGTCGCCGAGGGCGGCGCGGGCGAGGCCGGCGTTGTTGCGGGCGATCGCCGTGTTCGGGTGCTCCGGGCCGAGGGTCGCCTCGCGGATCGCGATGACCCGGGTGAAGCGGGCGAGGGCCGCGTCGGGGTCGCCCTCGGCGAGGAGCACCATGCCGATGTTGTTGTCGCTCGTCGCGGTCGCCGGGTGGTCCTCGCCGAAGACCTCGACGCGGATCCGCCGGGCGGCGGCGTGGCGCTCCCGGGCCTCGGCGTAGTCACCTGTTCGAAAGGCTAGGTTTCCGAGGTTGTTGTAGGTGTCGGCGGTCTCGGGGTGATCGCCGAGGGCGCGGACGCGGATGCCGAGGGCGCGCTCGTAGTAGAGGCGGGCGAGGTCGAGGCGCGCGGTCGCCTCGTAGGCGGCGCCGAGGAGGTGGAGGATCCGCGCGGTCTCGGGGTGCTGCGGGCCGTCGAGGGCGACGCGGCGCTCGAGGGCGGCGCGCAGCTGCTCCGGCTCGAGGTCGCCGACGAAGACCAGCTGCGCCACGCGCCCGCGCTCGGCGTCGAGGTCGGCGGCGGCGCGGCTGTCGTCGTGCGTGGTGTTGACGCGGCGAACGAGCTGCTCCGCGGCCTCGAGATCGCCGACCCGGCGGAGGGCGTGGGCGGCGAGCGGCAGGGGCTCGAGATCGACGAAGGAGACGATCGAGCGCGGCTTGAGGAGATCGGCGAGGACGCGGCGGGCGAGCGCCTCGGCGCCCCCGTTGTCGGCGCGGGCGAGGTAGAGCCGCAGGCGGAGGGCGACGAGCGCCGGGTCCTCGAGGTCGTCATCGATCGTCGCCAGCTCGGCGGCGGCGCGCTCGAGGTCGCCGCCGCGGAGCGCCGCCTCGGCGACGAGCTGGACGCGGAAGCGGCGGAGCCTCCGGTCGGAGACGCGGATCCCGTCGACGCCCGCGGCGGCGACCTCGAGCGCGTCGCGGTCTGAGCTAAGGCGGCTGCGGACGGCCGCGCCCTCGAGGGCGACCCAGGCGGGCTGCTCGTATGGGGCCCAGGTCGGGCAGCGGGAGCGGGCGCTGTCGAGGCTAGCGAAGGCGCCGGGGCTGCCGGCGATCGCGGCCGCGTCCGCGTTCTCGAGGGCGGCGAAGAGAACCTCGTAGATCGCCAGGCTCGCGCTCATGCAGCGCATCCGGGCGCGAAAGCTCAGGCGTGTGTTCAGCCGCTCGAGACGGGCGACGTGGCAGCGGGTCCGGCGGACGGTGATCCAGCTGTCGACGGCCTCCTCGGCTGCGCCTGCGAGGCCCTCGGCGACGTGCCGCAGGTGCGCCGGAGCGGCCGCGCGGGCTCGGCGGTCGATCGCCGCCCGTCGGTCCTCGTCCCAGTGCGGGCGCATCTCGCGGGCGGGGTCGCGGCAGCTCGCGGCGTAGGGGCTGCGCGGCGGATCGCCGGCGCGGCAGGCGGTGAGGATCGTGAATGCCGCGACGACGAGTTGGACGCTGGCGATGCGGCGGCTCCCGGTCGCGTCTCGACCTCGAGTCGATCGAGCCGCCAGCTCGCGGCCACGGCCACAGCCACGCGCGCCCTCACTCGTCCTCATCGACGTTGATCGCCGCGCCGCATCGACGCGACGAGGGCCGTCGATCGCTGCGCGAGGCCACACGAGACGTCCGCCACCGGCTGCTAGCGTCGGCGCCGACGCGCGAGCGCCAGGAGGGCGATGAGGAGGGGCCCGCCGGCGGTCGTCGGGTCGATCGCGCAGCCGCCCTTGTTCGCCGAGTCGGAGGCCTTGACGAGGGGCTCGTCCTCGGCCGGCTCAGGCCCGGCGATCGGCTCGGGCGTCGCGATCGGATCGGGGGCGGGCTCGGGCGCCGGGGCGCCGCCCTCCGAGGGGGTCTCGCCGACGGCGCAGCGCGGGCAGTCGTAGCTCACGCTCTTCGGCGGGACGCCGTCCGAGTAGTCGTTGCGTGAGCAGGTGTCCTGGACGCAGGCGCCGGCCTGGCCGTCGAGCTCGCAGGCCTCGCCGATCTTCTTGCCCTCGCAGACGATGTTAGCCTCCGGCGGCGGGAGATCAGCGCGGGCCGTGGCGGCGAAGGTGAGCGCAACACAGGCGGCGACGAGGGGCCAGAGTCGAGCGGACATCGCCCCGATTGTCGCAGATGTCTCGCCTCGACCGCGGCTCGGCGGGGCTGTCGTGGCGGCGGGCGATCCTGCGCGGTGCGTCGCCAAGAGATCGGAGGCGTCGACAGCGCCGACGTCTGCTACAATTTCACGGTGTTTTATGGGGAAGGCTGCGGGGTGCGGATTCTCGGGGGGGTCCGCGGCCTCTTGGGCCTGGCTTTGGGTCTGGGCCTGAGCCACGGCGCCTGCGCGCCCTACCAGGCCGCGGACCTCACGGAGATCGCCGAGCCGCGCCTCCTCGTCGATCCGGAGCAGCACCTGGCTTGGCCGGAGCTCCCGGTCGTGGGGGAGGGCGCCGGCGAGGCCGAGGACGCGACGGGGGAGACGGCGGTCGTCATCGATCTCAGCGTCTACGCCGAGCTCCCGCCGCGCGCCGGCGGCAAGGAGAACGCCGAGGCGTGGATCCGCTACCTCCGCGACGTCCGCGGGATCCCGCCCGAGCGCCTCTTCGCGCTCCGCGGCAAGCAGGCGCACGCGCGGGCGATCATCGAGGCGGTCCGCAGGGCAAGCAACATGGGCCGCAGGGACGGCCAGCTGTGGATCGTCTTCATCGGCCACGCCGCGACCGAGCTCGTCGAGGGGGAGGGGCTCCTCCTCACCTACGGAGCGCTCGCCGAGGCGCCCCTCGATGACCGGCACGCCCTGCCGCTGAAGGTGCTCAACCACGTCCTGCTCGACTGGGCGCAGGCGCCGACGCTCCTCGTCATCGACGCCTGCGGGCCGCCGGACGTCAAGCTCGGCAGCGCGGCGATCGGCGGCGTCGAGCCCTCGCTCCACGGCTCGTCGGCGGAGCTGGTCATGTTCTTCTTCACGGGCGGCGCGGGTCCGCGGGCGTTGGGCAACCCGCCGATGTGGGGCTCGACACGCGGCATGCGGGGCGCGGCTGTCAGCGCCGGGCTCGGCGATCGCTGCGTCGCCGAGCTCCCCGGCGACGGGCGTCCGGCGCTGAGCTACTGGGTGCTCGGCGCCCTCCAGGGCTGGGGATCGGAGCGCGAGCGCGGCCGCGGATCGAAGGCGGACGTGCGCGTCTCGGGCGTCCTCGACTTCAGCGCGGCGATCGCCGTCGACGTCGTCGACAGCGGTCAGCCGCTCCTCCCGAAGGTCCAGGGGGTCGGCCGCGGCGGCCTCAGGCTCGCCCGCCACGCCCGCCAGCGGGCGCCGACGCTGGCCGATCTCACCGGCGAGGGCGACGGCGACGGCTCGCCGCTGGTCTTCGCCGGCGGCGCCCGGATCGTCCGGCCGAAGGTGAGCGAGGGCTGGGCGTTGGTGAGCGACGAGGTCGGCACCCGGGTCGAGCTCCTGCTGCGTGAGGCCGCGTCGCCGACCCTCGTTCCTGAGGTCCTCGCTGACACTTGGTGTCAGCTCCGCGCCCACGATCCCGAGGTCGACGAGCTCGTCACGCGCGAGTGCCAGCGTTGGCGGCGCTACGCCCTGCGCTGGCGCGCCTTCCACATCATCATCGACTACGACCACGAGCTCCTCCGCCGCTTCGTCGCACGCAAGTCGAGCAAGCAGGGCGTCGCCGCCGTCCGCGGCTTCATCGACGCCTACGCCGAGTTCCCGACGCACCCGCGGATCCTCGCCGCCGAGGCCGGCCTGAGGGCGCAGGCCGCCGGTGACCCGCGCTGGCCCGAGATCGTCGCCTTCGGCGAGACCGCGGCGATCGCCGGCGGCCGCTACTTCCGCGGCTGCACCGATCGCGACGAGGCGTGCGAGGAGGACGAGACGCCGCAGCTGCGCAGCCTGTCGAGCTACCTCATGGATCGCCGCGAGGTCTCGCGCCGCGACTACGACCACTGCGTCTTCGCCGGCGGCTGCGAGCCCGTCGACTACGGCCTGTGCTTCTCGTGGACGGGCGAGGGGTTCTTCCGCGGCGCCGAGCTCCCGCCAGAGTTTTGGGAGCCGAGCGCGCCGCAGATCTGCGTGTCCTACGAGCGCGCGCGAAGCTACTGCGAGTGGCTCGGCAAGCGCCTGCCGACCGAGCTGGAGTGGGAGGTCGCGGCCCGCGGCGGCGATCGCCGGATCTACCCGTGGGGCGACGAGCCGCCGACCTGCGACGACGCCAACCACGCCGAGTGCGGGCGCGCGCCCAAGGCGGTCGACAGCCCGAGCCGCAGCGGTCCGCGCGGCCTCGATCACATGGCCGGCAACGTCTCCGAGTGGGTCCACGACTGGTACGTCGAGCACTACCGCTTCACCGGCCAGTACAACCCGCGGGGGCCGCTCACCGAGCGCCGGCTCCGGGGCGTCCGCGGCGGGTCGTTCTACGATCCGCCGGAGTTCCTCCGGGTCTCCTACCGCTACGCCCTGACGCCGCGCTTCGGCTACGCGACCGTCGGCTTCCGCTGCGCGGCCCGGCCGTAGCGAGGCGCGCGCGGGTGAACGGGCGCGCTCAGGCGCCTCGCTACTCGACGCCCTTGGCGTTGCCGAGGAGGTGCTTGACCCCGGTCTCGATCAGCGGCGACAGCGGGCCGTCGACGACGCCGCGGCCGAGGCGGCGGGCGAGCGGCGAGGCGATCGTCCGGACGAAGCCCTCCGCGACCCAGAACTTCGGGAGCACGCGGGCGCTGGTGATCGCCTGGTAGCCGCGGACGGCCAGCGGCGAGAAGCCGCGCTGGAGGCCGAAGTGGTTGCCGATGTGCGTCGCGGCCCCGATGCCGCTCTCGAGGGCGAAGGAGATCCCCTCGACCGTCCCCGGCGAGACCAGGCGCGCCGACTCGCCGACCCAGAGCGCCCGCGACTCGGCGATCGTCCCGACCTTCGTGCTGATGATCGCCGGGTGACCCATCCACTTGCCGACCTGCTCGGCGCCCTTGAGCCCGTCGGCGAAGTACTGCTCGAGGATCTCCTCGAAGAGCGCCTTGAGGCGCTTGGCGTCGGGCGCCTCCGCGGGGATCGTCAGGCCGATGTTGGTGATCCCGTGGGGCTCGGGGAAGACCCAGGCGTAGTAGCCGGCGAGGCGCTCGTCCCAGACGAAGTAGCCCTCCTCCTCGGGGAAGGAGGCGCCGCGCCACCAGCCCATGAGCGTGCGGATCGTCGTCTTCGGCGAGTCGTCGAGGGAGAAGCGCGACGGCGACCCGTCGGCGCAGACGACGAGGTCGGCCTCGAAGTCACCGCGATCGGTCCTCAGCCCCCGGACGGCGCCGCTCGGATCGCGGAGGAGCTCGAGGCCCTTGGTCTCCTCCTGGAAGGTCACGCCGTAGGCGACGGCGGTCTCGGCGATGAGGTGATCGAGCTCGACGCGGGGGACGACCCAGGCGTCGCGCCCGGTCTCCAGGCGGAGCTTGCTGCCGCCGGGGCCGGTCGCTGTGATGGCCTTGATCCGCGCGTGCATCTTCGACAGCCGCGGGATCAGCTGCAGGCGCTGGAGCATCGACAGCGCGTGCGGCGACAGCCCGGAGCCGCAGACCTTGACCCGCGGGTAGTGCGACTTGTCGATGAGAACGACCTCAGCTTGTTCGGCCATCGCGAGGGCGAGGGCGCAGGCGCTCCCGGAGGGTCCTGCGCCGACGATTACGACCTTCGGCTTGCGCATCGCACCGCCGGGGATACCGCACTCTCGCGCGTTCGTGGAGGCGTGAGAGTGTTGCCGAGATCACTGCGCCCGCGAAACGCGCCGTCTCGGCCGCCGCGCGGGCGGGAGCGCGCGCGGCTCGTGGCGCGCTCCCGCAGGCTTTGCGGCGCGTGGACGTCGTGCGGCCGAGGTCCTCCTCGCCGAGCTCAGCCGCAGGTCTCGGAGCGCAGGCCCTCGCACTTGCCGTCGCAGTGCTGGTTGATGACCCCGTCGACGACGAAGTCGCGGAGCTGGGCCTGGGCGGCGGCCTCCTTGCGCGGGCACTGGTGGGTGTCGAAGTCCTTCTTCGGCGGCAGATTGACCACCGGCTCGTCGGGGACGTCGCTGTAGTACCACTCGACGAAGCCCGAGCCGGTGAAGGGCGCCTCCTTCTCGGCGACGCCGAAGACCGGCCGGGTCTGCGGGGCGATCGTCGCCGCCCCGTAGGCCCGGGCCTGGATCTGGGCGCCGAGGGTCGTCACCTGGGCGTCGCCGATCGCCACCTGGAGGAGGACGTCCTTCTTCGGGATGCCGGGGCTCGGCTCGCGGTTCATCGCCCACGCCCAGCCCGCGGCCTCGCCGGGATCCCAGAGGGTCTGGGCGGCCATCAGGTTGACGATGATCTGGCGGTGGTCCTCGTAGGCGTCCTTGAGGAGGTAGAAGTAGCCGTCGAAGTCGACCGAGCGCGGGAGGAGGAGGGCGTAGGGCGTGCCGCCGACGCCGAGCACCCCGCGCGTGAGGTCGGGGCTCGCGGCCAGGTAGCCGCCGCCGAGGATCCCGCCCTGCGAGTTGCCGTAGTAGGCGAAGTGATCGGGGTCGATCACCGAGACGCCGCCGAAGGTGACCGCCGGATCGCTGGCGAAGTTGCCGCGGACCATCCGCAGCGCCGCCATCTTCTGGGCGAAGCCCTGCATCGTCCGCTCGGGGAGGATCGAGAAGCGCGACATCTCGAAGGCGAGCATGTTGATCACCGCGCCGACGTCGTCGCCGGCCATGCCGGTCCAGTCGGAGGCGATGATCACCCAGCCGTTGTCGTCGGCCATCTTGCTGAGGTAGCCGCCCTTGGCCTCGCCGTAGCTGCCGAAGAGGCCGTGGCCGTACTGGAGGATGAGCCCCGGCTTGGGGTCGTTTATCAGCGAGCAGGGGATCCGGACCATGACCTCGACGGTGGTGTCGCCGGTCTGGTAGGGGAGGCCGTCGTCGCCGCGCGAGAGGAGCGTGTCGGGGCCGTCCTCGACCGTGTAGAGCGGCGCGACCATGTCGACGATGATCGTCCGGCCGATCGTCTGGTTCGGGTCATTGCAGTCGCCGTCCTCGACGCTCTGGATCGAGTACTTCGGGCCCTCGTCGCCGACCGTGTCGATGACCTGGTCGCGGATCGCCTCCATCTGCCCGAGGGAGCTCTCGCGCGACACGGTCGTGAAGTCCCAGGCGAGCTGGAGGTCGCCGCGGGCGAAGCCGTCGGCGGCGAGGAGCGGGAAGACGGCCTCCTCGTAGTGGCCGCGCTGGTAGAGGACGTCGGGGTCGTCGGTCGGCGCGCAGTCGCGGAGGGCGGCGAAGCCCGGCGACACGGCGACCGGCTGGCCGTCGCCCTTGACCAGGCCGCGGACGCCGACGACGTAGCGGGCGCCGTGGCGCAGCGGCGTCACCGGGTAGATCAGCATGAGCCGCTCGGCGTCGTTGGGCGCGGTCATGTCGAGCTCGACGAAGTGCGGGATCCGCTCGCCGGTCTCGGCGTCGAGGATCACCGTCTTCGCCGCGGCGTCGGCGTAGGCGTCGAGGTTCTCGTGGCCGATCACGCCGTCGAGGCTGACGCTCTCGAACTGGAAGAGCAGCGGCGCGAGGATCGAGAAGCCGTCCTTCTCGTTGAGGAGCGTCGGGTCGAACTCGGTGCCGTCCTTGTTGCTCTCGAGGGTGCCGACGACGAGGTCGAGGCGGAGGCCCGAGGCCGCGCTGTCGTCGGGGGTCGTGTAGAAATTCGACGGGTAGGGGAGGGCGCACAGCGACGGATCGAGCGGGTTGCACGGGCCCCGCGCGCCGACCTCGGCCGGCGGCTCGCAATTGACGACGCCGGTGGTCGAGGTGGCGTCGGTGGTGGCGTCGGTGGCCTCGGTGGCCGCGGTGGTCGAGGTCGCGCTGTCGCCGGTGGTGTCGGTCTCCGAGGCGGTCGCGCTTGCGGTCGCGCTCGTGCTCGGCGTCCCGGTGCAGGCGGCCCCGAGGATGAGGACGCCTGCGAGGGCCAAGACCGCAGTAGAGCGGCCCGTGGGGCCCCTGCGCGGGTCAGGCGCGGAGTCAGCGGGGGGGGCGGAGGTTTTGTTCCACGAGCGCGGCTGCATACAGTCTCCTCGAGCGGCTGGACGATACCACCCGCCGCACTTGTCCGCGGCGGCTCTCGGCTGGCAGGATGCAGACGCGGCCGTGCCAGAGCGTCCCCCACCGTCGAGCGACGAGCCCACGTTCGGCCATCTCACCTCGTCGTCGCAGGGCGTCGACGAGGAGGCGACGATCGACAGCGCCGCCGAGGCCTGGCTGGCCAGCCCGCCGAGCGCGTCGGCCTCGGGGCTGTCGACGGGGGCGAGCCTCGGCCGCTACACGATCCTGCGCCGCCTCGGATCGGGGGCGATGGGGGTCGTCTACTCGGCCTACGATCCGGAGCTCGACCGCAAGGTCGCCATCAAGATCCTCCATCCGCGGACGCGGGCCGTCGCCGACGGCGAGGAGGGCCGCCTGCGCCTCCTCCGCGAGGCCAAGGCGCTGGCCCGCCTCTCGCACCCCAACGTCGTCACGATCCACGACGTCGGGACCTTCGGCGAGCGCGTCTTCCTGGCGATGGAGTTCGTCGACGGCAAGACCCTCAGCGCCTGGCTCAAGGCCGAGAAGCGGCCGTGGCGGGAGATCGTCGACGTCCTCCGCCGGGCCGGCGAGGGCCTCGCGGCGGCCCACCTCGCCGGCCTCATCCACCGCGATTTTAAGCCAGACAACGTCGTCATCGGCAACGACGGCCGCGTCCGCGTCCTCGACTTCGGCCTCGCCCGCGCCTCCGACGACGTCGAGGACTCGTCGGCGCCGCCGGAGATCCGCGTCGAGCAGAGCTCGAGCATCAAGGTCGAGATCACGACGACCGGGGTGCTCGTCGGGACCCCGGCCTACATGTCGCCGGAGCAGCACATCGGCCGCTCCGCGGACTCGCGCAGCGATCAGTTCGCGTTCTGCGTGACCCTCTACCAGGCGCTCTACGGCGAGCGCCCCTTCGCCGGCGAGAACCTCTCTGTGCTCGCGGCCAACGTCATCCAGGGCCGGATCCGACCGCCGCCGGCCGGCGTCAAGGTGCCGGGCTGGCTGCGCAAGGTCATCCTCCTCGGCCTCCGCGTCGATCCCGAGGAGCGCTTCCCGACGATGGAGGCGCTCCTCGACCGCCTGCGCCACGACCCGGTGAAGATCCGCATGCGCTGGCTCGCCCTGGTCGCGGTGCTCGGCGTCGGCGTCGGCGTGGCCCTCGGCGCCTTCCGGCCGAAGGAGCCGGTCTGCGCAAGCAGCGACAACGTGCTCTTCGGGATCTGGGACGCCGTGCAGAAGGAGAACCTCCGCACCGCCTTCCGCAGCACCGGGCTGCCCTACGCCGACAAGGCCGCGGAGAGCACCGCGAGCGCCCTCGACAAGTACGCGGCGGAGTTCGTCGCCCACCGCCGCGACGCCTGCGAGGCGACCCACGCCCGCGGCGAGCAGTCGCCCGATCTCCTCGACCGCCGCAACCTCTGCCTCGATCGCCGGCGCACGGAGCTCTCGCATCTCATCGGCCTCTTCGTCGATCCAGAGCGCGTCACCCCAGACGCCGTCGAGAACGCGCTCGCCGCGGTCCACGGGCTCCCGGAGCTCGAGTCCTGCGCTGACCGGGCGGCCCTCATGGCGACGGTGCCGCTGCCCGAGGGGGACGTCGAGCGCGTCGGCAAGGTCCGCCAGGAGATCGCCGCGGCCAAGGCCTTCGACGTCGCCGGGAGCTGGGGTCGGGCGCTCGAGACCGCGGAGCGGGCGCTCGCGCAGGCCGAGGCGCTCGAGTACCCCCCTGTCGTCGCCGACGCGCTCCTCGTCGTCGCCCAGCTCCAGCAGGTGCACGGCGACCACGACGAGGCGATGGCGTCGCTCCTCCGCGCCGCGGACGTCGCGGCGGAGGGGCGCTACGATGAGGCGATCGCCATCGCCTGGATCGAGGCGATCTTCGTCGCGGGGATCCGCCGCTCGGAGTTCGAGCGGGCGCTGATGGCCGGCGACGCCGCGCGGGTCGCGATCCACCGGGTCCTCGGCAAGGAGGAGAAGGGCGATCGGCGCAGCCTCCTGAGCGCCCGTCGCGAGCTCCACCTCGCCCAGGTCTACTCGCGGATGAACGATCCGAAGGAGGCGCAGGCGCGGGCCGAAGAGGCGCGCCGCGTCTTCAAGCACGAGCTCGGCGATGACCACCCGCTCGTCCACCGGACGTACACGGTGCTCGGCGTCGCGGCGCTCGACCTTAACGACTACGCCGCCGCCAAGCGCGACTTCGAAAAGGCCCTCGAGGTCGTCACGACCGTCTCGGGGAGAGAGCACCCGAACACGGCGAGCATCCTGGTCAACTACGCCGAGCTCTGGAGCCGCAACGGCGAGTACGAGGAGGCGCTGCGGCGGACGGAGGACGCGCTGCGGATCCGCGAGGCCGTGCTCCGGCCCGAGCACGTCGACATCGCCCGGAGCCTCGTCGCGGT
>JAGQIT010000502.1:12138-13540 GCA_020431135.1 Myxococcales bacterium
CCTCGAATTCGAGACCGAGGACTTCGGGGCCGCGGAGGGCCACTTCCGCGAGGCGAGCGAGACCTTCGCGCGGGTCGACGGCCCTGAGCACGTCCGGACGTTGACCGCGGAGTTCGGCGGCGGCGAGTCCCTCGTGCGCGCCGGCAAGGTGCAGGCGGGCCTGGCGAAGATGCGTGAGGTCGTCAACATCCTGCGAGGGCGCCCTGACGACGCCGCGCTCTTCGCCTGGGGGCTGCTGACGATCGCCGAGACGCACCTCGATCGCGGCGACCTCAGCGACGCAGAGACGGCCTTCCGCGAGTCCTTGGCGGTCTACGCAGGGCTCAAAAAGCCCGATGTCAGTGAGGTCGCGCGGGCTCGCTTCGGCATGGCCAAGACCCTCGCCGCCCTCGACAAGGACGCCGACAGGGCGCTCCCCATCGCGACCAGCGCCCTCCAGGGGCTCGGCAAGGCCGAGCCCGAGCTCCGCGGGGCGATCGAAGGGTGGATCGCGGCCCACAGCCGGGCGCGCGGCTAGGATCCCGCCGCGCACAGCGGCACGCGCTCAGGGAGCGCTGCAACGGTCACGCGGCCTACTTGTGGACCTCAAACCACTTTGACTCCGCGAGCATGTACCCGTAGGGGCCGGGCCGCTGCGCGTATGCCATGTGGTAGAGCTGCAGGCCGAGGGTCTCGCCGCCGTCGAACCACGGCTTCGGCGGAGGTTGGGCGGCGTTGTCGAGCCAGCTCAGGATCCCCTCGCTGGCCGCCTCGAGGGTCACGTCCTCGAAGAGCGTCTGCATGATCTCGACGCGGGGCTTGCCGGGGAAGCGCGAGAGCTGGGCGGCGACGGCGATCCGGTTGTCCCCGAGCTGGTACCCGCGAAACACCGGCGCTCCCTCCTGGTAGGCCCACGCGACGTGGCTCGAGCGCACATGCAGGCGCAGGGCGAGCGGCACCAGCGTCTCGAGATCTTCGAAGGCGTCCAAGGCGAAGCGCGGCTCCCAGGAGGGCGCGGCGAAGGGGGTGGGGATCCCGTGTTTCTCGTAGTCTGCGGGGGGCATGAGCGGCGGCCTCCGTCGTCTGTGTGCTGGCGCAGACTCTAGCAGCCCGCGGCAGAGGTCCCCCCGCGCCCTCGCTGCTCGTATGGATCCGAATCGACCGCTGCGCGAGAGCACGCGGGATCTTCACCCGCACCACAGCCGCGCTCGGTGGGCGCCTGCGTCTCCGCCACGCGCTCGCGCTCGCGCCCGCGTCCGCGTCGACTAGCGCGCGCCCCAGCCGGTGATCTCGTCGCGGATCTGGTTGAAGATGATCGCGTCGAGGTTGTTGCCGCCGAGGTCGCGGCCGCCGACGCCGTGCTTGGCCGCCGAGCCCGCGAGGTCCTTGCCGTACTCGATGAAGATGAACTTGCCGCGGGTGA
>JAGQIT010000503.1 GCA_020431135.1 Myxococcales bacterium
CCGTCGCTGCCGCACTGGGCGTCGCGGTCGAGGGCGTCCTGCGACTCGAGCTGATCGTCGGTCCAGTGGTTGTAGTAGTCCTTGCGGGTGAAGGAGCCGACGAGCGCGTCGTTGCCGTCGAAGGCCTCGCCGAACATCAGGAAGTTCTTCTTCCCGGACTTGGCGAGGCGCTGCCGCAGGCGCTGGGTGAAGTAGCGCCAGAAGTCGTACTCGACGTGCTTGATCGTGTCGATGCGGTAGCCGTCGGCGTCGGTGAGCTCGATCCAGCGGGCGTAGACGTCGACGAACTCGCGCTTGACCTCGCACTGGCGGGTGTCGACGTCCTTGAGCCCGCCGGGGAAGTCGCCGTGGAGGAGCTGGTCGGGGATGTCGAAGTTGAAGGTGCGGCCCTTGCGGTTGTAGGTCAGCGGGTCGCTGAAGATCGCCGGCTGCGGCGGGATGTGGTTGGTCGCCGGGTCGTACTGGAAGATGATCGGCGCCGGCCCGGCCTCGCCCAGCGAGGTGAACGCCTGGATCCCGCGGGTGTCGAAGTCGGGGTCGTACTCGGTGATGTGGCCGACGCCCGACTTGCCGGGGCGGCCGTCGCCCGAGAGCTGGATGTCCGGGACCCCGTTCATGTTGATGTCGTAGAAGAACGCCTGGCCGACATGGTTGGTGACGATGTCGATGATGATCTTCATGTCGCGCGCGTGGGCGGCGTCGACCAGCGCGCGCAGGGCGATCAGATCGCCGAAGTGCGGGTTGGGCTCGTTGAAGTCCTGGGCCCAGTAGCCGTGGTAGCCGTCGACGTTGGCGTCGGTCTCGACGTTCTTGACCACCGGCGAGATCCACAGCGTCGTCACGCCGAGCTCCTCGAGGTAGTCGAGGTTGTCGATGATCCCCTGCCAGTCGCCGCCGTGGTAGCGGGCCATCCCGGTCGGGTCGATGTTGTAGTTGTTCGAGTCGTCGCCGTCGGCGAAGCGATCGACGAGGATCTGGTAGATGACCTCGTCGCGCCAGTCGTTGACGTGGGTCTCGAGCTGGAGGGGCTCGTCGAACTCCTGGAAGTGCATGCAGCCGGTCCCTGCGGACAGGGGCGCGGCGACGGCACAGGCGAGGGCGACGCTGCGGGCGATGGCTCGTGGGCGTGACATCGGCGTCTCCTTGGGCTGCTTCGAGGATAGCGCGGGCATCAGTCGCGGAAGTACGAGGTGGAGCCGAACCACCACTCGGCGGTGATGCCGATGAAGTGGTCGACGCCGCGGCGGGCGAAGACGTCCTCGGGGACGTAGAGCGAGCGGGCGGCGGCGTCGCGGGCGGTGAGGAGGTAGATGAGCTGGAGGTGCGGGCGGGTGAACGCGCCCTGGCCCCCGGGGGAGACGAAGGGGATGACGCCGATGCGCGAGACCTTGGCGAAGAGCGGGGTCGCCTGGCCGGCCTCGTCGAGGATCGTCACGCCGCGCTGCTGGGCCTGGAAGGAGCCCTCGAGCGCGAGGCCGAGCCAGCGCTTCTTGGTCAGCCAGACCTGCGGCCGGGCGATGATGATCCCCTCGTTGAGGTCGTGGTAGTCGAGCGCCGGCGAGGCGTTGCGGAAGAGGCGGTAGTAGGCGCCGAGCATGACGCCGAAGGGCCCGCGCTCGTAGTTGCCGGAGGCGGCGAAGAGGAGCTCGCGGGCGCCCTTGCTCGTGCGCTCGAGGTTGAGCTGGTAGGGCGCGTTGAACTCGCCGTAGGCCCCGAGGCCGCCGGCGTAGCGGGCGATCAGGTTGAGGTGGGTGCTGCGCTTGCCGGTGAACGCCGAGACCTGGGCGCCGGTGACGAAGCCCTTGTCGGCCGGCAGCTCCTCGTAGACCTGGTCGGCGATCTCGCGCTGGCCGGCGCCGGTCCAGTGGAGCTCGCCGTAGCCGGTCGCCTTGATCCCGCCGCCGTCGCCGATCGCGAAGACGTGGTCGAGCTTGGCGCTGGCGATGCCCTTCTGGCGATCGAGGAGCGCGACCTCGGCGGCGCCGAGCTGGTTCAGCGGCAGCGGCCGGTCGATGCCCTGCTTGAACCACCCGCTGTGCGGCTGGTTGAGGCCGGCGTGGAGCTTGAGCGTCGTCCGCGTCTTGAAGTAGTAGCCGACGCCGCCGCCGACGGTGTTGAGGTTGTCGAGCGGCCAGAAGTTGAGGAGGTAGATGTCGTCGCCGCGGTACATCCGCGAGCCCATCCAGATCCGCAGGCCCTTGACCCCGAGGTCGGCGGACTCGAGGTACAGGTTGCGGATCGCCATGGTGACGTCGAAGTTCCCGGTGTAGTGGAACACCGGGTTGGCCATCGCCAGGGTCATCACCATGCGCGTGTAGGAGTCGGTGGCCTCCCAGTAGTCCTCGCGGCGGA
>JAGQIT010000504.1 GCA_020431135.1 Myxococcales bacterium
GGTCTTCTTCTTGGCCGTCGTCGTCGTCTTCTTGGCGGCCTTCTTCTTGGTCGCCGTCTTCTTGGCGGTCGTCTTCTTCTTGGCGGCCTTCTTCTTGGTCGTCTTCTTCTTGGCCGAGGAGCCTGGCTTGGCGGTAGGGGATGCGGGCATAGGTGGTATCGGCGAGGCGCCGGGCCTGGAAGAGGTGACGCAGGGGCGACCTAGGGGGTCGGGGGCGAGGGGGCCAGAATGTAAGCGAAGCGGGGGGCCGGGCCAACTGTGCGCGGCGCGCTCGCGGAATTCCGCGAAGAAAAGCGCCGTCCGCGGCTTTCTAGCCTGTCGGACGGCGCGACGGTCGGCGCGGTAGAGCGCCGAGGGGCGGGCGATTCAGCGCTAGCCGGCCGGGACCGCGCTGCACTTGGGGACCCCGTCGGGGTTCTTAAGCTCGCAGAGATCCTCGACGCAGGGGCAGGTCGCGTTGCAGAAGCCGCGCTGGTTGGCGACGCTGAGCTGGCGGAGGCAGTCCGCGTAGGTCGCGTCATTCGGATCGGCGACGCCCGCGAAGAGCGCGCAGCCGTTGGCGGCCGGATCCTGGTTGGTCTCGTGGGCGCCGCCCCAGGCCGTCAGCTGGTCGAAGATGTCGGCGCCGGTGACCGCCCGCCAGCGGCCGTCGCCGCCGATGATGCAGTCCTTGTCCGGGTCGAGCTCCTGGGTCTGACAGCAGGCCGCGCCGCCGCAGATCGAGGAGATGTCGCCGGCGGCCCAGGTCGGGTTGCAGGGGACGGGGCAGCCGTTGAGCAGCGGGTTGGCGATCCCCGCGAGCTGCACGCACATGCCCTGCGAACTCAGGGAGTTGTTGTTCTCCGAGAAGATCGGCGTGGCGTGCGTCGCGTCGGCCGCCGCTCCGCGGTAGGCGGGGAGCAGCCCCTCCTGCGCGGCGGGGTCGTCCGAGCAGCAGGCGTAGCTGTCGGGGCAGGAGTCCGCCTCGCTCGGGGCGCAGCGGAACGCCGGGTTGCCGTACTCATCGCCGCCGAAGCAGGCGATGGCCGTGACGGCGCCGACAGCAAAGATCGCAGCGTGGAAGAGTGCGGACCTGACGAAGCTCAACGATGCGGTCTCCATTAGATTCCCCGTGACCCTGGCATACACCGCCGGTCCTTGTAAAGGATCGGGGCCCGACGCTGGTGCCCTGAGACCCCAGCCCGTGGGCGACCGCACGCGGCCTCGCGCGTCGGCAGATGCGGGGGCGGGGGTCGGCGCTTGTTGAGGTCGCTCGAGGCCCGCGCGCGGAGCCGACCGCGGGGGCCAGAATCGGCCGACGCACGGTCTAGCGTGTCCTTTGGCGGCTCGTCGGGCCCGCGCTAAGCTTGCTCCCGCATATGTGGGCGATCTCGCAACGACCTCTGGACTGGTGGACTCGTCGGGCGCTCGTCGGCCTCGCCTGCGGCCTCAGCGTGGCCCTCAGCGCCTGCTCCAACGCCGGGCCTGCCGCGGATCCGGGGGAGGAGAAGGGGGAGACCAGGCCCCCCGCGGGGGTCGCGGGCGCCGACGGCGATGAGGAGGCCGCGCCCGCGGGGCCGCTCGGGCCTCGCGTCGCCAAGGCGAGCAAGGTCGAGCACCCGGCGGGGGTCGCGTGGGTCTTCGACGGCGACCCGAGCGCGCCAAAGAAGGTGGAGATCTCCGAGGCCGAGGCCCAGGGCTACACGGTCATCGACCTCAGCAACAGCTGGGTCCCCTACATCTTTAGCGAGAAGACGGTCGGCGGCGACGACGAGGCGGCGAACGACTACCGCAAGATGTACATCGGCCTCGCCAACAACCGGATCGACGCCGACGGCGAGCGCCTGCGCGGGCACGAGAAGAACTTCCTCGAGCTCTACGGGATCCCGCCGACCCTCGAGGTGATCCACGACGAGTGGCGGACCGCGGTCGACGAGATCCAGCCCTGCCTCGACGCGGCGGGCTTCGACCCGGCGGTCTTCAAGCGCTTCTCGGGGGTGATCGCCTACCGGTCGTCGTCGAAGGGGAAGAAGGACGAGCGCAAGGCCGCGTGGCTGCGCAAGAGCCTGATCACCAAGATGAAGAAGGCGCGCCTCGACACCAAGGACCTCGAGGCGGCGAAGGACGACCCGCGGACCGCCAAGGCCTACGCGAGCTGGCGCGAGCTCCAGGACCAGATCGACGTCATCGATCACGCCCAGCGCCGCTTCCGCTGCGAGAAGCTCTTCAACACCAACAGCGGCGAGGGCAAGTTCAAGCCCGGCGTCTTCGACAACGCGACGACCCACGCCCTCGCCAACTTCGAGAAGCAGCACGCGGTGATGGGCTGGGGGCACTTCACCAACGACAACCTCCCGGTCCTCGGGCGCTCGCAGATCGAGAGCGTCTACGATCGCCTCGAGCGGGTGATCACCGAGCGCGTCGCCGCCGGCGCGGGGATCCTCGAGGACGGCAGCGCCGCCGACTGGCGCGGCGACTTCCGCTGGACCGACGCCGACGGCGTCGAGCACCCGCTCCCCGATCTGATCACCGAGTTCACCGCGGCGACGATGACGAGCCTCGGCCTCGAGGATCCCGAGAAGGCGGGCAAGCAGCTCGCGGTGCTCTCCGACCTCCAGCCCGACGGCTTCGAGAGCCTCCTTGTCGCCGTCCGCCTGCCCGCGCTGCCGGCCTACTACAGCGACGACATGGACTTCGAGGTGATCATCACCCGCGGCGACGTCTGGTACGACTTCCCGTACGCCGCCGACGGCCGCAAGCTCGCGCAGCCGCGCAAGGCCCGGCCGAAGTTCACGCTCTACACCAACTACCGCGACCAGAAGATCCCGCTGGTCCACTGGCCGACGACGATCGGCTCGTGGCGCCTCGAGATGTTCGAGGGCGCCGAGCACTACAAGTACAAGAACTCCGACGTCGGCGACCGCGTGTGGAAGGACATCGTCGCCGGGCCGACCTGGATCCCGCCGGCGTCGACGCCCCCGCGCGAGCTCCTCAAGCGCAAGTGGAAGGACGGCGGCGTCAAGCTGATGGTCAACTACGACGAGATGGGCCCGGGCTACGCGTCGGCCTACGGCCTCGTCGCCGCCTACCACATCCGCGAGATCAAGGACGAGGAGGGCACCGTCGTCAAGGAGATCGACAACCAGATCCGGACCCACGGATCGGTCGACTACATGTCGATCAACCGCCGCTTCTCCCACGGCTGCCACCGCCTCTACAACATGAGCGCGGTCCGCCTCTTCTCCTTCATCCTCATGCACCGCGAGTTCAACCGCGAGGGCCAGATGCCCCTCGGCTTCGGCCGCAACTTCAACCACGAGGACCAGGAGTACACGATCAAGCTCGCGACCCGCGGCTACCGCTACCGCCTCAACGAGCCGATCCCCGTCAGCGTGACCAAGGGCCGGATCCAGGGCAAGCGCAAGGCGCCGATCGAGGGCTACGTGCCCAAGCCGGTGATCGAGGAGGAGGGCGACACGGAGGGCGGCGACGCGGAGGGCGGCGACGATGCGGGCGCAGAGCCGGTCCAGAGCGGCGAATAGGCCGGCGCCGCGGTCGTTTCTCAGGCCCCAGTGACAGGGGCCCGAGAGGCCTCCCGCGGGGGGTTGTACGCGGGGGGTCGAGTGCTATTGTGCGCGCCGTGCAGCGCGCCCCCTCCCGCTTCGACGACTACTTCCGCAGCCACCTCCCCCGCGAGCAGCGTCGGGCCGTTCTCGAGGTTCTCGCCAACGAGCTCGATCCCGGGACGACGATCGGCGAGGTGATCGACGCCGCTGAGGAGATCGGCTGGGGTGATGAGCTCGGCGCCCTCGACCTGGCGGAGCTCGCGGGTGTGCTCGTCGGCGAGGCCGCCGACGAGGGGGCGACGGTCGAGGTCGTCGGCGACGACGGCGGGGAGGACGACGCCGACGCCGCTGCGGTCGAGGTCGCCGCGGAGGACGAGCTCGACGCGGACGACGAGGACGCGGACGAGGACGACGGCGACGTCGTCGAGTTGACGGCGAAGGCGAAGAAGAAGGCGACGAAGAAGACCGCGGCGAAGAAGACCGCGGCGAAGAAGACCGCGGCGAAGAAGACCGCGGCGAAGAAGACCGCGGCGAAGAAGACCGCGGCGAAGAAGACCGCGAAGAAGGCCGCCGCCAAGAAGACGGCGGCGAAGTCGAAGGCGACGGCGAAGTCGAAGAAGACCGCGAAGTCGAAGAAGACCGCGAAGTCGAAGTCGAAGGCGACGGCGAAGTCGAAGAAGACGGCGAAGTCGAAGAAGACCGCGAAGTCGAAGACGGCGGCGAAGTCGAAGAAGACGACGACGAAGAAGACGGCGAAGTCGAAGAAGACGAGCGCGCGCGCGCCCAAGGCCGCGGTCGTCGACGACGAGGCCCTCAGCCTCGAGCAGGCGGCGAAGCTGCTGGTGCCGATCGTCCGCCGCCTCAAGGAGGCGACGATGCAGGAGCTCGAGGA
This sequence comes from Myxococcales bacterium, assembly GCA_020431135.1. Taxonomy (GTDB): domain Bacteria; phylum Myxococcota_A; class Polyangia; order Nannocystales; family Nannocystaceae; genus JADJRG01. The sequence continues at coordinate 4,438 of JAGQIT010000504.1, forward strand.
GAAGACCGGGATGGGCCGCCGCAAGCTCCGCTTTCACATCGGCCAGCTCGTCAAGCACGAGCGCCTGACGCGCCACGGCATGGGCCGCGGCACCTACTACACGGCGGCGAAGCGCTAGTCGTGGCGCGCGCGTGACACGGGGCCGCTAGAACTCGGGCTCGCTCTGCCTGAGGATCGTGCTCGCCAGGGTCCGGAGGGCGGCCTCGCGGCGGGTGGCGACGCGCAGGCGATCGTTGAGCGCCTGGATGACCGCGAGGCCGATCTCGCCGCTGTCGCGGACGATCCTGCGGAAGCGCCGGGCGTCGAGGGCGAGGGTGCGGACGGGGTCGACCGCGCTCGCGCTGGCGGTGCGCGTGGTCTCGCCGAGGACGGCGATCTCGCCGAAGCACTCGCCGGCGCCGAGGGTGTTGATCACGGCGCCGTCGCGGAGGATGTCGACGTAGCCCTCGAGGAGCACGTAGAGGGTGTCGCCCGGGTCGCCCTGGCGGAAGATCATCGCCCCGGCCGCGTAGTCGAGCTCGCGGCAGGCCTCGGCGATCGGCAGGAGGCTCGCCGACGGCATCGCCGTGAAGAGCGGGATCTCCTTGAGCGAGCTGACGCGGCCGAGGATCCTGTGCATCGCGCTCTGCATCGGCGCCGGCGCGTCCTGGTCGGCGACCATGTTGGCGACCGACAGCCAGATCGAGCCCTCGGCGTCATCCGCGTCGACGGCGGCGTTCTGGAGCTCGCGCAGCTCTGCGGTCGCCGCCCGCTCGCGTCCGGCCTGGACGATCGCCGCGCAGGCCCGCTGCGAGAGGGCCGTGAGGAGGGCCGTGCAGCGCTCGCGCAGGGCCTCGCCGGGGCCGACGGTCGACGGGTAGAGGCGGGTGAAGATCCGCCAGTAGAGGTCGCCGGCGAGGCGCTGGTGCGGGGCGGCGTCGGGCTCGAGCTCGAGGGCGCGCAGGAGGGTGTCGGCCGCCAGCGCGTAGGCGTCGGCGATCCTGTTGCGGAGCGCGTGGAGGTCGTCGGCGGCGGCCTCGGCGGCGAGGAGGGCGTCGAGGTGGGCCTCGCTGTCGGCGACGGGCTCGAGGATCGCCTCGGCGGTCTCGAGGGCGTGGGCGAGGCGCTCCGCCCGGCGCATGCGCTCGCGCGTCCCGGCGACCCAGGCCTCGACGTCGCCGAGGAGCTCCGAGACGTCGGGGTAGCGGCGCTCCGGCACCCGCTCGAGCGCGCGCATGCAGATCTGCTCGATCCCCGAGGGGATCGGCCGCTCCGGGGCCCGCCGCGACGGCGGCGTGATCGGCTCGATCATCACCCGCATGCCGATCTCGTCGGTGTCGCCGCCGCGGAAGGGGACGCTCAGGGTGAGCAGCTCGTAGAGGAGGATCCCGAGCGACCAGACGTCGACCTCGACGCCGAGCTTGGCCCCCGCCTCGGTGAATTGCTCGGGGGCCATGTATTCGGGGGTGCCGCCGCGGAGGCGCGCGCGGACCTGGGTCTCACCGGCGGGCCCGAGGAGCTGGGCCATGCCCCAGTCGACGACGACGATCTCGCCGAGCTCGCCGACGACGATGTTGTCCGGCTTGATGTCGCTGTGGAGAACGCCGCGCTGGTGGGCGTGGGCGACGGCGCGGCAGACGTCGACGAAGACGGAGAGCGCCCGCGTGAGATCGAAGGCGCGGCCGGCCTCGGGATCGCCGGCCCGGAGCTCGTCGAGGATGTCGACGAGCGGTCGGCCGGTGAGGCGCTTCATCGTGTAGTAGAAGCCGAACTCCGGGCTCCAGCCGATGTCGTAGATCGGGACGATGTAGGGGTGCTCGAGGCCGGCGGTGATGATCGCCTCCTCGAGGAACGCCTGGACGCGCTGGGGGATGCCGACGTGGCGATCGGCGAGGATCTTGAGGGCGACGCTGCGGCGGAGGTCGCGGTCGGTGGCGAGGTGGACCCGGCCGCCGCCGCCGCTGCCGAGCTCGCGGCCGACGATGTAGCGGCCGGGCGACGGCTGTGAGAGCGCCGGCGCGTCGTCGTCGAGGCCGGGGTGGATGCCGATGGCGATCCCCATGCGCTTGGCGACCTCAGTCAGCTCGGTGACGACGGTCTCCGAGATGGGCGCAGCGCTCGCGCCCTCGAACTCGCGCGGTCCGAGGCCTTGAAGGGTCTTTGCCACCGCTCCAGGGTATCAGCCTGGGTCTGTCGCGGTCACGCGTCGGCGGCGTCGTCAGGTCGCTCGGCCCACGTCGCGATGAGGTGATGAGCGACCGCGATCGCAGGCGGGATCCACAGGCCGCCGCCGTCGCCGGCGAGGATCGAGCGGACCTCGGCGCGGCTGAACCACCGGGCCTCCTCGAGCTCCTCGCCGTCGACGCAGATATCCTCATCGACGGCCGCGGCCTCGCAGGCGATCATGAGCTGCGACGGGAAGGGCCAGGGCTGCGAGCCGCGGTAGCGCACCGCGTCGCAGGTCACCCCGGCCTCCTCGAGGACCTCACGACGGACGGCGTTCTCGACGGTCTCGCCGGGCTCGACGAAGCCGGCGAGGCAGGTGAAGAGGCCGGGTGGGAAGCGGGGCTGGCGGCCGAGGAGGCAGCGGTCGCCGCGGTGGACGAGCATGATCACCACCGGATCGGTGCGCGGGAAGTGCTCGGCGGCGCAGGCCGGGCACACCCGCTTGTAGCCGGCGTCGCGGAGC
>JAGQIT010000505.1 GCA_020431135.1 Myxococcales bacterium
CAACCGCGACCGCGAGTTCTTCGAGATCTCGCTCGGCTTGGCGACGGGGCGCCTCCTCGGCGACGTGATCCCGGCGGCGATGCGCGGCGGCGACGACGTCGACCCGATCATCGGCGGCTTCCTCGGCGAGTTCCGCGAGGACGCCGAGGGCTGGGCGCAGTACGAGCCGGGGCGGGCCGCGGTGCTCATCGCCCTCGCCGACGCCCTCAAGGCGACGCTGCCGCTCGGGCTCAAGGGCGAGGTCGCCAAGCTCCAGCCGAAGCTGCGCAAGCTCGTCCGCGACTTCGCCAAGGTCCGCAAGACCCACCCCGAGGTCAGCGAGGCCTGGGAGGCGACCTACGTCGCGTCGCTCTTCGCCAAGAGCCGCAAGGAGGCGTGGAAGGCGGCGATGGAGCCGCTGCCGCCGGCCCTCGCCGACGACCTCGACCTCCAGCGCGAGCGCCTCAAGACCCTGCGCAACGTCGTCCTCCTGTGGGAGCAGGGCGATCCGATCGCCGATCTCGAGGCCGCGCTCGCCAGCGCACCGAAGGCGCTCGCGGACGACGATGTGGTCCTTGAGACATCCGCGCTGATCGACTACCTGCGCCTGCGCGGCGGCGACGCGGAGGCCGGCGGTCGGGCGATCGGCGCCTACCAGGTGCTCGCGCAGCGGCGCAGCGGCGCCGACAAGGCGCAGGCGCTGAACAACCTCGGGGTCCTGCGCTCGCTCAGCGGCGACCTCGCGGGGGCGATCACGACCTGGGAGGAGGCGATCAAGCTCGCCGACGAGAAGGCCCGCGACATGATCTACCTCAACGCGGCGATCCAGGGGCTCGGGCCGCAGTCGGTGCCGAGCCTCGAGACCCTGGCTGTGAGCCCGCACAGCGCGCTCATCCGCCTGCAGGCGCTCGCGTGGTGGGCTGAGGTCGCGCGGCGCAGCGGCGACGGCGAGGAGGCGGTCGTCGACGCGCTGCGCGAGGCGATCGAGCGCGAGCGCGGCGGCGAGATGCGGGCGAACCTGCCGCTCGGCGGCTTCGGCATCCTGTCGACCGGCGACTTCACGACGAACCTCAGCTACTCGGTCGCCGACGGCCTGTCGATGACCCTCGCCGTCAACGCGACGCCCTGGCTCGTGCCGCCGGCGCCGCTGACGATGCCCGGCAACCTGAAGAAGCTCGGCAAGCCGCGGCGCGGCGCGAAGGGGACGGGGGCCAAGGGCGCCGGCGGCGGGGACAAGGCGGCGAAGAAGGCGGCGAAGGGCGCGGCCGCGAAGTAGCGCGCGGCCCGCTGGCGAGGCGTTGGGCAGCGCCATCGTCCGCGCTCGACACGAGTGCGCGTCCGTCGCGAGCTCCCCGTCACGGGTGTCCGGCGCCCGGTTGATCGCGGTCGCAGGTCAGAGCGTCGCCCGGCACCCGGTCGATGGCGGTCGCGGTCGCTACGCGGTCGCTACGCGGCCGCGAGGCGTCGGTGTGTTCTTAAGTGCAGGTCGTAGCGGCGCCCGGAATCCGGTCGACGGCGTCGCGGAGCGCCGCGCGGTCGCGGGGTAGCGGTCTGTTCCAAGGTGCAGATCGCAGCGGCGGCGGGCAGCCGGCCGATGGCGGTCGTGGGGCGGCGGGGCGGCGGGTCGGCGGGGCGGCGGTCTGTTCCAAGGTGCAGGTCGTTGCTGCGTCGAACAGCACGCGAGCGGGTGAGGGCTCGCCGCAGGCGGAGGTCGCGGGTCGTCCGGAGCCCTGCGGAGCGGCGGCCTCAGAAGCGCAGGCCGATCGTCGCCCGGTACTGATAGCGAACCAGCGGCGGGTCGCCGGCCGCGGTCTCGCGGGGTGACGGCGCCGAGACGGCCAGGGAGAACGCCTCGAGAACGACGGCGAGGCGGCGCACGCGGGTCTGGATCTCGAGGCCGAGCGGCGCGGCCTCGAGGAAGAGCCCGGCGGCGCCGCGCGGGTGGCCGAGGGTGTCGGCGAGGAGCACCGCCGGGCCGACGTTGAGGCGCTGGCGGAGGGTGACGCGGCCGATCGGCACCCGGTGCTCGCCGCTGGCGAAGATGTGCAGCGCCCCGGGGACCACGTCGCCGTCGCCGACCCCGAAGTAGGGGTTGAGCTCGACGCCGATCCCGAGGGCCGCGCGGCGCCAGCTGTAGTCGCCGCTGAGGGCGACGCTCGCCGACGGGCGGTGGACGGCGCCGGCGATCCGCAGCTCGCCGCCGAAGCCGAGGCGGGCGTCGAGGGGGCGCTCGTCGTCGGTCGCGGCGGGTCGCGCGGGCTCGGTGCGTGGCTCGGGGATCGCGTTCGCGTCGGTTCCGGCTGTCGCTTCGGCGGGCTGCGTTGCGCGCTGCGCAGGTCGCTCGTTCTCCGGGGGGGGCGTCGAGCCGGCCGCAGCAGCCCCTGGAGCCGCGACGAGGAGCCCGACCCCCGAGAGCCCGGCCGCGACGCGAGTGAGAAAGGTCCCTCGCGCCGGCAAGAGTCGATCCTCGCAAAGGCGGCCCTCACCGCCGGAAGCGCTTGACGACCGCACGGGTTTTTCGTACCACCTTGAGCCCTCGCCCAGGTAGCTC
>JAGQIT010000506.1 GCA_020431135.1 Myxococcales bacterium
GCGGGGTGTCGAGGACCGCCGCGGCGAGCTGCGCCAGCGTCAGCCCAGAATCGCCGGTCGCTTCCGCCCCCGGCGCGGCGAGCCGGCGCGCCCCGGAGCGCGGACGTAGGGGGCCGTCGACGCCCGCCCCGCGCGATGTGGGATGATCCGCCCGCGCCGGCGCGTTGTCGGGGCGGACGATCCGCTTCCGCATCTTCCTCCTGTTCACCCTCTTCTTTCGCTATGGAGAACGCGATGACAGCGGCGCACGCAGGCGACCTCTCGAGCGGGGCCGCGGCGCGCCTCGCTCGCGCCGCGAGGCGCTGGCTCCCGCGCCTCGCCGTCGCCGGCCGGGTGCTCGCGCCGCTCGCCGTCCTCGTCGTCGCGCTGATCTACCGGACGCCGCTGGTCGCGTCGATCCGCGGGCTCCTCTTGGGCGCGCTCGCCCTCGTGCTCCCCCTCGCGCTCGCCCTCGAGGTCCGCGCCCTGCGGCGCCGGCCGGGGCGAGCGCGACGCCTCCTCGTCGTCGCCTGGGCGCTCCTCCTCGCGCTCTTCGTCGGGATCGAGGGCCGCTTTCGCCTCGCCAAGGCCCGGGTGCTCGCGGCGGCGCCGGCCGATCTCCAGGCGATCGGCGAGCACATCGTCGTCGGCTTCCGCAACCTCGACGAGCTCCGCGAGCTGGCGCGCCGGGGCGGCGTCGCCGGGATCTACGTCAGCCGCCGCAACCTCGAGCACATCGACCCCGCCGAGATCGTCGCGACCCTCGCCGAGCTCCAGGCCGCGCGCCGCGATCGCGGGCAGCCGCCGCTCCTCGTCGCCGCCGATCAGGAGGGCGGCGTCGTCTCGCACATGTCGCCGCCCCTGACCCGGCTGCCGCCCCTGAGCTCGCTCGTCGATCCGAAGACCGGCCAGGCCGAGCGCGCGGCGCTCCTCGACTACGCCGAAACCCACGGCCGCGAGCTGCGGAGCCTCGGCGTCAACGTCAACTTCGCCCCGGTCGTCGACCTCCGCGTCGCGGTCGACCGCGCCTTCGATCGCTTCACGAAGATCGAGGCGCGGGCGATCTCCGACGATCCCGAGGTCGTCGCCGCCGTCGCCGCTCCGTACTGCGAGGGCCTGCGCGGCCTGCGGGTCGCCTGTACTTTGAAGCACTTCCCGGGGATCGGCCGCGTCCGCGAGGACACCCACTACTTCGCCGGCCACCTGGAGAGCCCGCGCGGCGAGCTCGAGGGCGCCGAGTGGCGGCCCTTCCGGGCGCTGACCGCCGGGAGCCCGCCGTCGACCCTGGTCATGCTCAGCCACACGATCGTCGACGCGATCGACCGCGACCTCCCGGCGTCGATGTCGAACCCGGTCGTCGACGGCCTCCTGCGCCGCGAGTGGGGCTACGACGGCGTCCTCGTCACCGACGACCTCAGCATGTTCCCGATCTCCCTCGGCCCCGGCGTCGGCGAGGCGTCGGTGCGCGGGCTCGCGGCCGGGGTCGACCTCCTGCTCATCTCCTACGACCCCGACCTCTACTACGAGGCGGTCGACGAGCTCCTCGACCGCTGGGACGAGCTGCCGGCCGCGCCGCTCGCCCGCTCGCGCCGGCGGATCGCCGCCCTCCAGGGCTGGCTCGCCGCCGACGCCTCATAGGAGCGCGAACGCGTTGCCTCAGCCGGGGCAGCTGAACTCGAGCGCCGAGCACTCGCCGGTGACCCACGGCAGCGTCTCGCCGTCCGCGAGGCCCGAGCCCTCGTCGAACTCGGTGAAGCCGTACACGCAGTCGAGGAGCGTCTCGGTCGTCGGCGCGTTGAGGCAGCCGTCGAAGAACGCCTGGTCCTGGAGCTTGAGAACGCCGCTGCGCCCGAAGGTCCCGGAGCTCGGGCAGCCCTGGCAGTCGACCTCCCACTGCACGGTCGCGCCCCCGGCCCCGTCGGCGTAGACGTCCATGCGGACGACGCCGATGTCGCTCATCTGCCCCCAGAGCACCTCGTGGTGCGCGAGGTCGCCGTCGCGCAGCGAGGTCAGGACGCAGATCGCCGCGTCCTCGCTCTCGAAGGTGTCGAGGACGCCGAAGTCCTGGCCGTAGGCCCAGACGCGATCGCAGGGCTTCGGGAGGTCGCAGCTCAGCTCGGGGAAGGCGCAGCCGACGTCGATCTCGAAGCACAGCGCGCTGTTGAACTCGACGCCGCACTCGTCGCAGCTGTAGGACCAGCGCTGCGTGCAGCTGTCGACCGCGCACACCGGGAGGCCCTGCGGGTTGCAGCCCATGCCGGCGGTCGGGTCCGTCGTCGCGTCCGTCGTCGAC
>JAGQIT010000507.1 GCA_020431135.1 Myxococcales bacterium
TGGTTGAGGAGGAGGCGCTTGTCGAGGAAGCGGGCGCCGAAGCCAGACAGCGTCGACGTCGTCAGGCGGACGACGACGAAGGTGACGACCAGCACCGTCAGCGCGCTCAGGAGGCCGCTGAGGTTGAGCTCGGTGAGCACCGAGACCTCGGGGGCGATGGCGGTCGGGTCGAACTCCATGACGACGATTAATCTTCGATCAAGTGGTGGCGGCGGAGGTAGCGATAGATCGCCGGGAGCCAGGGGATCGTCGGCGCGTAGCGGCCGTCGTGCTCGGCGATCGCGCCGATCTCGGTGAGGAGGTCGAGCCCCTCGATGCAGAGGTCGAGGCGGTAGCGCAGCGATCGCGCGGCCTCCTGCGGCGTCAGGTGGCCGTGCCAGATCGTCGACGCGAGGAGGAAGCGCTGGGGCTCGCCGAGCTCCTCGAGGACGCCCTCGGCCGGCCGGCGGAAGAGGCGGACGCGGACGCTCGCCTCGCCGTCGGTGACCAGCGACGCGCGCCAGCAGTCGAGGGCGACGGCCGGCGAGCCGTCGGCGTAGTCCCAGATCAGGCGGGCGTACTCGCGCTCCGTGCCGATCAGCTGGGCCTGGGCCTCGATGCCCTCGACGCGATCGATGACCAGGTCGTCGTAGATCACCTTGAAGCCGGTCGCCTGGGTGCGCTCGCGCAGGAGCTCGGCGATCTTCTCCTCGGGCCAGGGGCTGAGCTCGATGAGCTTGCGGAACGATCCGCGGCCGCGGTAGGCCCAGCGCAGGTACTCGAAGGGCTGGCGGGCGATCGTCGCGATCCAGAAGACCTTGCGCCCGGTCGCGGCGACGAGGTCGTCGAAGGCGTCCCAGGCCTGGTTGGTGTCGACGCCGCGGAGGAAGAGGCCGTGGAGATCGTCGATCGCGACGAGGCGTCGCGGGCCGGCGACGAGCCAGTCGCGGAGGGCGATGAGCGAGGCCTGGGCCTCGGCGGGGGCGGCGAGCGCCTCGACGAGGAAGGCGAGGAGCTCGACGCGGGTGAGGACGCGGCGGGTCATCGTGATCCGCGTGACCTCGCATTGGATCTGCTCGGCCGCGCGATCGCAGGCGCGCCACAGCCACGTCGTCTTGCCGCTGCCCGGGCGGCTGACGACCAGCGTCGCGCCGACGGCGGTGTTGTGGCGCCAGCTCGCGAACTCCTGGGCCCAGCCGTCGAGCTTGGGGAAGTAGTCGAGGCGCAGCGGCCCGGCGGCGACCGGCGCGGTCGTCAGGTGGTCGACGAAGTCCTGCGGGAGGATCCGCGGGCGCGCGTCGTCGATCACCTCGGCCTGACGCTCGAGGCGGCGGCGGAAGACGAAGGCGAGCGCCTTGCGCGACTGCTCGAAGCCGAGGATGAACTGACGGACCACCCGGATGACGGCGACGACGAAGAGGATCCCGACGGCCGCGGTGGTGACGAAGAAGCCGTACCAGCGCCCCCGGGTCTTGCGCACGGCGTCGGCCATCGCCCCGGTGCCGTCGGAGTACTTGAGGTAGGCGTCGGCGATCGTCTGCCGCCACCAGCGGATCAGGATCGCGGCGATCGGCAGGGCGCAGAGCCAGGCGAAGCCGAGGACGAGGCGGTAGAGGTAGCCCTTGCCGAGGATCTGCTCGGAGATCGACAGGAAGATCGCGATCGCCAGCGCCGTGCGGCCGATGACCTTGAGCGAGCGCAGGATCTTGTCGGAGACCGCGGCGTCGAGGCGGCGGTGGATCAGGCGCGAGATGCCGACGTGGGCGGCGCGGAGGAGGAGGCGGTAGATCGCGACGTAGAGGAGGACGTCGTAGAGCGCCGCGATCTCGGGGATCGCCTGGGCCTCGCCGAGGGTCGGCCAGGCGACCAGCAGCGCGAGGAGCACGACGGCCTGGCCGACGACCGCCTCGACGGCCGCGAGCAGCCCCTGGATCACGCGGATCACCGACGCCCGCTTGATCGAGCGGATCGCCAGGGCGCGGAGGTTGCCGAGGTAGTAGGGCCCGCGGCGCGTGAGGAAGAAGGCGAGGCCGGCGACGAGGAGGAGCCAGAACGCCGACGAGGCGACGCGGGCGAAGGTGTAGATGTCGCCGAGGCTCGAGAGCAGGCGGTTGGGGGCGCTCTTGCGCTGGATCCGATACCAGCGCGCGGCGAGGAAGAGGCGGCTGAGCTCGCGCTCGACCTGGGCGATGCCCTCGCGGCCGAGGCCGAGGACCGCGTCGCGCTTGTCCTCGGGGAGGCGATCGAGGAGGGCGATCCGCGCGTGGTACAGCTCGCTCTCGTGCTCGTAGCTCGCGTCGAGGACGTCGAGCGCGAGGGTGTGGGAGCTGCGCGCGAGCTCGTCGGCGGCGGCGGAGAGCTCGCTCGCCGTCCGCTCGAGCGCCTCGATGTCGCCGACGATCGACGGCGGCGCGTCGCTCGGGGCGTCCGGGAGATCGGGGCGGTAGCGCGGGACTACTGGGTCGCTCTCGGCGTTGATCAGCGCCGCGCGGAGCTCGACGCGGATGTTCTCGGAGGCGGCGACGAGGTCGTCGTAGAGGGTCGCGGCGGCCGGCGATCCGGGCTCGATGTCGGCGACCTTGAGGGGGAGCTCGTTGCCCGGCCAGTCGCCCTCCTTGCGCTTGAGCTCGAAGTCGTGGCGGAGCTGGGCGAGGCGCCCGCGGAGCTGGGCCTGATCGCGGCGGACGCCCTCGGCGGTCGCCCGCTCCTCGGCGAGCTTGCGCTGGATCGCCGTGCGCGCGGCGAGGGCCGCCTCGAGGGCGCGCTGGCGGGCGGCCTCGGCGAGGCGGGCCTCGACCTCGGCGGCCTTGGCCGCGTTCTCGGCCTCGGCCTTCACCGCGAGGAGGCGCTCGTGCTCGGCCTCCTCGAAGGCGAGGCGCTCGCGCTCGGTGGGCGGGAGGTCGAGGACGGCGAGGCGAGCCTCGACGGCGCGGATCTCGAGGTCGAGCACCTGGGACTTGAGATCGCGGAGCGGATCGACGGGCTCGGGCTCGGGCTCGGGCTCGGGCTCGGGCTCGGGCTCGGGCTCAGGCTCCGGCGCCGCGGCCTCGGTGGTCCCGGCGGTGTCCGTCACGTCGAGCGCGTCGGTCGTGCTCCCGAGGTCGCCGGTCGTGTCCGCCGCTGTCCCGGTCGTGGCGCCGTCTGTGGCGCCGCCGGTGGTGGTCCCGTCGTCGGGCAGCAGCGGCGCCTCGGGGGGCGCGCGCTGGTCGATGAGCTGGGTGAAGCGGGCGTCGAGCTGGTGGCGGAGGGTCTCGACCTCGTCGTCGTCGGTGATGTCGACGGAGAAGAGGTCGCGGAGCTGGCGGTCCTCGAGGAGCTTGTGGCTGAGCAGGCGCTCGAGGGCGCGGATCTCCCCCTCGAGAACCACCCGTCGCTCGAGGAGCTCCGCCGCGACGTGACGCTCCGCGGAGCTCTCAGCGTCGGTGTGCTCTGGCGCTTCGGCGTCGGGCGCCTCGGCGAGCGCCGGCGTCCCGGCGAGTGCGAGGGCGAGGAGGCTCGCAAGCGCGACTGCGAGGTTGCGCGGCGCTCGCGCGCTCGCGCCGAAGGTCCCCTCCGCGTCGGCCATCCGTGCGAGGATCGCAGAGGGCAGGGGGGCTTGCCAAATCGCGGTGAGACGGGCCTGGAGGGGGCGCTCCTGCGAGGCAGCTCACATCCAAGCCGGCGTCGGTGGGCTCTTGACGCCACCCGAGGGCTTCGGTACACGTACGCCTCCCCGCTGCGCGGGAACCTTCCGGAGTAGCTCAGTCGGTAGAGCAGGCGGCTGTTAACCGCCGGGTC
>JAGQIT010000508.1 GCA_020431135.1 Myxococcales bacterium
CGCGGCCCGTGCCCGGCGATCACCAGGCGCAGGCGCGCGCCGGCGCGATCCGTCCGTCCGGCGAGGCGGGGCCAGGCGGCGAGCAGCAGGTCGATCCCCTTCTCGCCGCTGAGCCGGCCGAGGTAGAGGAGGAGGCGCTCGTCGTCGGCGATCCCGTGGGCCCGGCGCAGCTCGAGGGAGCGGCGCGCGGGCGCGAAGATCCCGGCCTCGACCCCGAGCGGCGTGTGGAAGAGGCGGCGCAGTCCGAGGGCGCGGAGCTTGGCGAGGACGTGCTCGCTGGCCCCGAAGGTCGCGCTCATCCAGCGGTAGGTGCGGGCCATCTGGCGCTCGGCGAGGGCGGCGGCCGGCCCGGCGAGCGGTCGCAGGAGGCGGCGCGCCGCGAGGGCCGGGCGGACGTAGGTGTCGGGGACGTCGGCGTGGACGAAGCCGACGGTCGCGCAGCCATCGATCCCCGCGCGAGCGAGCGCCCGGCGGACCAGCCACGGGAGGACGTAGGGGCTGCCGATCTCGATGAGCTCCGGGCGGACGTCGGCGATCAGGCGGGCGAGGGCGCGGCTCGAGGTGATCGCCCGGTAGCCGGCGCCGCCCATCCCCCGCGCCGGGACCTCGACGATCTGCGCGGCGCCGCGGGCCTCGACGCGGTCGCGCGTCCCCGGGAGAACGAGGGTGTAGCGGTCCTCGGGGCGGCCGGCGAAGAAGTCGAGCTTGCGCTCGTGGTAGGTCCGGACGCCGCCGCCGGTCGGCGAGTAGAAGTTGTTGAGGTCGAGGATCCGCACCGCTGACGCTCACCCGTCGTGGGCGGCGACGTGCGCCGCGATCAGCTCGTTGACGAGCTCCGGGCACTGGGCGTGGGCCCAGTGGTTGGCGTCGATGTAGCGCAGGTCGAGGTCGTCGACGTGCTCGGGGAGGTTGTCGTAGAGCTGCGGCGACAGGGCCATGTCCTGGCGCGGGACGATCGCCAGGGTCGGCGTCGTGATCCGCGGCGGGCGCTCGAGGTGGCGGCGACGGCGACCGCGGACGAGGTCGCGGAAGGCCTGGCGGTAGAGGCCGAGGGTCCCCGTCGTGTCGGCGAGGACCGTCTCAGGATCGACGTGATCCTCGACCTCGGCGCGCGGGACCCCGCCCTTGCGGTGGGCGCGGATCGACGTGACGAGGGGATCGCTGCGGAACATCGCCTCGGCGAGCCCCGGGATCTGGAAGGCGAACATGTACCAGGAGCGGCGGAGCTGGTCGGCGACGAAGCGGAGGTCGGCGAGGCGGCGGCTGCGGAGGCGATCGCGGAGGACCGCGAAGAAGAGGTCGGGGTGCGGCCCGGCGATGACGCTCAGCGAGCGGATCCGGGCGGCGTAGGCCGGGTCGCTGACGAGCGCCCAGGCGAGGGCGCCGCCCCAGTCGTGGGCGACGAGGTGGACCGTCCCCGTCGGGCCGACGAGCGCGTCGATCACCGCGATGAAGTCGGGGAGCACGCGCTCGATCGCGAAGCCGGCGGTGTCGGCCGGCGGCGCCGAGCGCCCGGCGCCGCGGAGATCGAAGGCGGCGACGGGGCGATCGCGGCCGAGCCCCTCGAGCTGGCGGATCCACGTCCGCCACGAGTCGGGGAAGCCGTGGGCGAAGAGGAGCGGCGGGCGCTCGGCGGGCGCGGGACCGACGGACCGCATCACGTGGAGCTGGCCCTCCGGACCGTCGATCATGACGGACTCGAGCGGGAGATCGGGGGCGCGGGGCATCGCCGGCTGGTATGCCACAGATCCGAACGCGAGCGCGGGCCGCCGCCGCAATCGTTGCACGGCGTCGCGGTGCCACGACGGCCGCCGCCGCGCTATTGCTGATGCTCGAACAGGAGCCGAGGAGAAGGACATGGAGATCGCCACTGAGCGCGCGCCCGCGGTCGCCGGGCGCTTCTACCCGGGGGACGCGGAGGGCCTGCAGCGCGCCGTCGATCACCTCGTCGATCCTGGCGCCGCGATCGAGCCGGTGCCGGCGCTGGCGCTGATGGCCCCGCACGCCGGCTACGTCTACAGCGGCGCCCTCGCCGGCCAGACCTGGGCCCGCGCCGAGGTCCCGGATCGGGTCGTCCTCCTGTGCCCCAACCACACCGGCTACGGGGTGCCGCGGTCGATCTGGACGCGCGGGCGCTGGGCGCTCCCCGGCGGCGGCCTCGAGGTCGACGCCGAGCTCGCGCGGGCGATCCTCACCCGCGCCCGTCTCGAGGAGGACCGCGACGCCCACCGCTACGAGCACGCGATCGAGGTCCAGCTCCCCTTCGTCCGCGCCCGCCAGCCGGCGGCGAAGATCGTCCCGATCTGCCTCGCCGGCCTCAGCGTCGGCGAGTGCCGCGAGATCGGCGAGGGCATCGCCGCGGCGATCGAGGCGCTCGGCGAGCCGGTGCTCGTCGCCGCGAGCAGCGACATGTCGCACTACATCGCCGCCGACGAGGCGCGGGTCCGCGATCGCCTCGCCCTCGACCGCCTCCTCGCCCTCGACCCGGCCGGGCTCTACAACGTCGTCCGCGCCAAGGGGATCACGATGTGCGGCTACCTGCCGGCGACCGTCGCCCTCTACGCGGCCCTCGCCCAGGGGGCGCGCCACGCCGAGCTCGTCGGCTACACCAACTCCGGCGAGGTCAGCGGCGACTTCGAGCGCGTCGTCGGCTACGCCGGGGCGCTGGTCACCCGCTGAGCGCGGGGTCGCACAGGTCCGCGGGTCGACGGGAGTTCCGCTGCGGGCGGCGAGGCCCTATCCTCGACAGATGCCGCCGCTTCGCCGCGTCATCGCGCTCCTCGTGGCGCTCACGCTCAGCTGCGCCGGGGAGGGGGAGGACGGCGGCGCGACGGAGAACGCCAGCGCGACCTCGGGCGCGACCACCGGCGAGCCGCCGCCGGACACCTCCGCGACCGGCGATCACGGCCCCGACTGCGCCGGCATCGACGCCGAGGTCGGGACCCGGGCGGTCGCCCACCGGAGCGGCGACGGCGTCCGCCTCGAGGCCTCGCGCATGCCGATCACCTGCGCGAGCACAGCGGAGTCGCTGTGCAGCGGCAACACCTGCTACGGCTACGGCATCGACACCCTGAACTTCCAGGCGTCGCTCGGCGTCGGCAGCCACGACATGAAGGCGCTGGCGGACGGCGGGACCGGGAGCCTCTTCTGCTCGAGCTGCAACTACGTCGGGATCTGTTCGATCGGCGGGTTCCCCGACGCGCCCGGGACCCTCGTGATCGAGGAGATCACCGAGACCCGGATCCGCGGCTGCGTCCGCGCCTCGGCGGACGGCTGCTTCGACGTCGCCTTCGACGTCGAGTTCTGCTGAGCGCCGCGCCGTGCCGCGGATCAGATCCGCATGCCGGCGACGCGGTAGACGACCCAGTAGAGGTTGGCCGCGTGGCGCACCGGCAGCTCGAGGCGGACGGCCCGGAGGTTGTTGGCCATCGACTCGAGGGCGCGGTCGAGGGCCTCGACCTTGCGGGCCTCGACGCGGGTGGCGACGCCGATCGGCTGCCACGACGTCCCCCACGGGATCTGCCACGAGAGCAGGCGATCCCCCGGGCGGCAGGCCGCGGCCGCGTTCTTGTCGCGCAGGGTGACGGCCTCGTCGCGGAGGACGTCGCGGCCGCGCACGCGCTGCTTCTTGACGTTGACGTCCTCGATCTCGACAAGGCTGAGGCGGGCGCCCTGCAGCGCCTCGAGGGCGGCGAGCTGGCGCCCCTGGAGCTGCGGCCCGGTGCGCCGGAAGAGGTCGACGACACGGACGCCGTTGGCGTCGCGCCAGCCGTAGAGGAGGAACGAGTAGAAGGCCGTGCGCAGCTCCGGGAGCTGGCGCTCCTGCGGGCTCGCGGCGGCGAAGAAGCCCTGGCCGACCTGCTGGATGAGCTGGGCGAGGCGGCGGTTGGCGAAGCTCGCCAGCATGGTCTCGACGCGCTCGAAGTCGCCGCGCTCGTAGCGGCCGATCGACAGGACCTTGGCCTGCGGGGCGCTGTGCGTGCGCTCGCGCGGCTTCGCGGGGGCCTCGGGCGTCAGGGCCTCGGGCGTCGTGGCGGCCGCGGGCGGCTGCTGGGCGGCGTCGGCGATCCCGCCGGTGCCGCGGCGCTTGCGTCGAGATTGGCGTGGCTTGTCGCTCATGGCAGGGCTCAGCTCAGGCAGCAGTGTAGGGCAAGGCGGCGCGCGGCAGGGGCCCGTCGGGCCGAGCTAGTCAGCGCACGAGCCCTCGCTCGAGACCCGCGGCACCAGGACCTCGATGGGCCCCTGGGGCGCCGCGCGGATCGCCGCGTCGGTGGCGAAGCAGATGTCGCCCTCGGGCGAGCGGCCGGCGATCTGGAGGCCGTAGCTGCCGGCGCTCCAGTCGAGCGGCTCGCTGAGGATGCGCGAGCTCTGGCAGGCGAGCGGCGTGCCGTCGAGCGGCTGGCCGTCGAGGGCGCCGCCGTCGACGACGACGATCGGATCGACCGGCGTCTCGGTGAAGCCGCCCATGCCGTCGTCCGTGAGGGTGACGACGGTGATCCCGACGTCGGTGATCTCGAGGGCCGAGCCGCTGTCGGTGCAGTAGCGCGGCTCCGGGGCGTCGGGGTCGTCGCCGCCGCCGGCGAAGGTGACGATGAAGTCGAGGCTGGCGACGAGCGGCTCGAGGAGGTCGTCGCCGGCGAAGTCGACGTAGAGCTCGACCGGCTTGTCCTGGGCCTCGTTGACCTCGAAGGTGAGCTCCTTGGTCAGGGTCGCGGGCATGCCCTGGGCGTCCTGCCCGGTGATCCTGACGACGTGCGGGTTGAGGTTCGGATCCGGATCGACGCGGCGCGAGAACGAGGTCGTGTTGCCGGCCTCGTCGCAGCGGATCACGCGATCGCTCTCCGGGTCGTCGTCGACGCGGACGAGGAAGGTGGCGATCCCCATCGTCCCGCAGCTGACGTCGTAGGGGTTGTCGTCGAGGAAGCTGACCTCGACGAAGAACTGCACCGTCGTGACCTGGTTGCTCTCGCTCGGATCGCTGACCCGGCAGTCGATGTCGCCGGCGTCGACGAAGCCGTCGCGGTCGTTGTCGACGCCGTCGTCGCAGGTCGGCGGCGCCGGCAGGATCAGATCGTCGAGGGAGATCGGCGCGCCGCCGGAGACCGTCACCTCGGCGGTCACCGAGACCTGGTCGTCGGTCCACGTCTCGGTCGTGCTCCGGCGCATGCCCTGGAGGGTCAGCTCGTAGGTGCCGGCCGGGAGCTCGGGGCCGGGGGCGAGGGCCGCCTCGTCGCTGAAGTCGTCGGGGAAGCAGGGGAAGTCGCGGACGTCGATCGCCAGGCCGTCGGCCCGCGTCGTCAGGCGGACGCGGCCGATCCCGACCTCGGTGCACTGGCGGATCGACGTCAGCGGCGGCGCCTCGTCAGAGAAGCCCGCCTCGGGGGGCCCCTGGATCCGCCAGCGGAGCTCGACGCTCGGCGACTCCGCGCAGGCCGGGGCGAGCGCGAGCGCGGCGACGAGAGCGGAGCGCGAGATCGACATCAGGCGCGGGTCTAGCCGGCGCAGGGGAGCTTGGCAAGGTCCAGGGTGGTGGTCGCCCCGGCGAAGGGGACCTCGATGGGGATCGCGCAGCTCTCGCCGTCGACCCTCACCTCGAGGACGTAGCGCCCCGGATCGACCGCGAAGCGCTGCGAGAACCCCCAGGCGCCGGCGCAGGGGTGCTCGGCGTCGTCGAGGGCGAGGCCGGGGCTCTGCTCGTCGGCGCCCTCGCCGAAGGCCTCGCCGACCAGGGACGCGCGGTAGAGCGCGCTTGTCGCGTCCTCATCGTCCTCGGCGTCGAGGAGATCGTCCGCCGGGTCGAGGTAGCGCAGGCCGCCGGCCGCGACCTCGCAGGCCTCGCCGCCGCTGAGGACGAGCTCCCAGGGGGCGAGCGCCGGGCTGAGGTCGACGTGGAGGCGGGCGACCCCGGACGCCCCGACCTCGAGGGCGTCGTCGACCTCGACCTCATAGTCGTCGTCGCCGCGCTCCGCGAGCGCCCGCACGGTCACGCGGTAGGTGCCCTCGCGGAGGTCGACGTAGACGTTCGAGGGCAGGGTGGCGAGCTGGTTCTTGGTCTGGAAGCCGGTCTCGCAGGCGTAGGTGAAGGTCCGGTGGCGGCTGTCGTCGGCGAGATCCTCGATCGTCAGCTCGATCCGCCGCAGCAGCGCCCCCGGGCAGGTCCGCAGGCGGAGGGCGTCCTCACCGTCGCTCGCCTCGCGCTCGGTCAGCGACCACGAGACCTCGATCCCGCTGAGCGGGTCGTTGGGCAGGGCGCAGGCGGCCGCGAGGGCCGCTAGGCACAGGAGTCGGGGAGGGCGCAGCACGGGGTCAGGTCGAGGATCGACGGGTCGTCGGTGACGTCGAGGACGAATTGGTAGTTCTGGAGGTCGGTGACGAGGCCCGGGCGGACCGCGCGATCGCGCGGCCCCGGGACCAGGGCGCAGTCCGTAGAGAGGACGCAGGCGCAGTCCGGGTCGCCGTCGAGCTCGGCGACGATCCGGGTCGTGAAGCGGTAGTCGCCGCCCGTCGCCGGGATCGTCAGCGCCCCGCGGGCCGTGTTGCAGGCGAACTGCGTCGGCTCGACGACCATGCACGCCGGGTCCTCGCAGTCGCCGTCGCAGGCCGGGTCGCAGATCTCGAGCTCGACGCGGAGCTTGGCCGGGCGCAGCGTGTCGCTCGCCGACTCGGCGGCGAAGGCCGCGGTGAAGTCGCACGAGTCCGCGAGGACCCCGTCGGGGTAGAGGGTCGAGCCGCCCTGGTCGATGAAGGACCAGGCGATCTCGACGTAGCCCTCGGTCGGCGCGCAGGCCAGGGGCGCGGACGCGGCCAGGGCCGCCGCGAGCCACAGCCGCGCCGAGCTCGTCCAGGCGCGATCGCGGACCGGGGGGTCCATGGGGTCCATCGGCGGAGGATACCACCGGTGCGTCACAGGTTTGACGGCCTCGGGCGAGCGGCTGTAGCCTGCCCCCACTGTGATCTCGCCGGCCTTGAGCGCGCCCATCCTCCCCCTCCTCGGAGCGGTTGACGTCTATAAACTGCTCTTCGGCTCCGAGGGGATCATCCTCGTAGTCGTGCTGATCCTGATCGCCCTCGTGGTGCTCAGCTTCTTCGTGATCTTCTACAAGCTGATCCACGTCTCGCAGGCGCAGGCCCAGTCGATCAACTTCCTCGACCGCTTCTGGGAGAGCAAGCGCCTCGACGACATCTACCGGGTCACGGACAAGCTCAAGTACTCGCCGCTCGCGGCGATGTTCCGCGCCGGCTACGTCGAGCTCAGCAAGGTCAAGAAGAAGGACGACGGCGGCGGCCAGGGGACGATGCACGACAAGATGGACGGCCTCGAGAACATCGAGCGCGCGCTCCAGCGGGCCCGGGTCAGCGAGATGACCAAGCTCGAGAACCTCCTGCCCTTCCTCGCCACGGTCGCCGGCGCCGCGCCCTTCATCGGCCTCTTCGGCACGGT
>JAGQIT010000509.1 GCA_020431135.1 Myxococcales bacterium
CCGCCGGTCTTGTCTCCCGCGCAGGCGACGAGTAGGACGAGGGGCAGGGAGAGGGAGGTTGCGCGCATGGGGACTCCGGACGGCCTCGGGGAGGATCGCCAGCGCCCGCGTGCGGGTCAAGCGGCCGCCGGAGGGCCCGTCGCGGCGCGCCGCTAGTACATGATCCCGACGATCGCCACGCACATCTCGTCGAGGGTGTCCTCGCCGACCTGCATGTCGATCGGCGCGCCGATGCCCTCCTCGGCGAGGGCCTTGGCCAGCCCCGGGTTGCTCAGGCTGTTGTTGTAGGTGCAGCGGACCTTGAGAACGTCGCCGTCGTAGACCCGCGGGAGCTCGCTAAAGGGCGCGTCGTAGACGTAGGTCCGCTGCCAGTCGAAGTCCCAGTGGGGCATCGGCGCGAGGCAGGCCTCGTCGCCCTGGTGCTCGAGGGTGATCTCCATCGACTGGCCGACGAGGTGCATATGCGGGAAGACCGACCAGATCCGGATGTCCGCCGGCGGCACGTCGAGGGTCTCGCGCCAGGTCTCGACGTGGTTCTCGGCGCCGGCGGGGATCATGAAGGGCGGGTCGTCCCAGTTGTTCGAGTTCGTCTGGCCGACGCTGACGCCGCCGATGATCGCCATCAGGGCCTCGCGCGCCGGCTTGGTGTCGGTCCAGCGCACGGTCAGCGAGGTCTTGTCGGTCGTCGCCGCGCCGGTCGGGTGGTAGTGGACCTGCATGACGACGCGCTCGCCCGGCTGCAGCGGGATGCCGGCGTCGGCGGGGAGCTCGAGCGGGTTGCCGCCCGGCGCCCAGGCGTAGAGGACCGACGACTCCGGGACCCCGGCGCCGCCGAAGCACGGGTAGGAGCCCTCGCCCTGGGCCTTGGCCTCGCTGGCGCCGCTCGGGTCGCTGAAGAGGACGACGTGGTGGACGACCGCGGCGTCGCCCGGGTTGACCTGGAGGCCGGTGAGCCAGACCGGCGCGGCGAGGTCGGTGCCGAGGGAGAAGCAGCGGTACTGGTCGTCCTTGACGTCGGCGCCGAGCGAGTAGCCGGCCGACTCGATCGTCGCCATCGAGCCGCCGCTGAGCACCTCGGGCTGCCAGTCGGGGACCGGCGCAGCGTCGGCGGGGTCGCCCTCGGGCTTGCCGGCGTCGACCCACGCCTGGATCGTCGCGATCGCCTCGTCGCTCAGCCGCGGGTCGTCGCGCCACGGGACGTCGGGGGTGCACGACTCGTACTCGCGGGCGAGGAAGGGCGGCATGTAGTAGGGCGGGTTGTCGCTGCCGATGATCTTCTCGAGCATCAGGGCGCCGAACTGCTGGGCGACGTCGTACTCCTCGAGGGAGAAGGAGAGCGCCCCTTCGGCGCTGTGGCAGGCCCAGCAGTGCTCGGCGACGATCGGCCGGACGTGCTGGTACCAGGTCACGTCGGCGCCGCCCGCCGTCGTCGTCGCGGTGTCGCTGCCGCCGGTCTCGGTGCTCGAGTTCGACGTCGCCTCGCTGCCCGCCGTCGTCGCGCTGCCGCCGGTGGTCGCGCTGGACCCGGTCGTCGACGCGGTCTCCGACGAGGAGGAGCCGTCGTCGCCGCAGGCGGGGGCGACGACGCAGGCGAGGGTGAGGGCGACGAGCGGGCGGACGCGGTGGTTGAGCATGGGGCCTCCGCGGGCAAGGATGCCACGCGCGCGTCGGCGGCGGCGGCGATCCGCGCGGCCGCTGTGACGGCGACCTGGGGTCTAGCGACCCGCTGACCTGGCGGAAACGCCAGATTTGCAGCACGACCCGCTGCGGCGCAGGCTCGCGCCGTCGCGGACGACGGGCCGCGAGCGCAGGCGCTCGGCGAAGGAGCACCGCAGCCGCGTCGACACGTCGACTCAGGAGCGCGAGCGGAAGTTGTAGGCCCGGTAGGTGTTCACCCGCGCGACGCCGCGGGCGAGGGGCTCGCCCTCGGCGATGAGGCCGCTCTCGGTCGCCGCGGTCTCGGGCTTGACGTCGACGTGGAAGCGGACGCCCGGCGTGCTCTCGATCGCCCGCAGGTACTCGATGGTCAGCTTGCGCGCCTCATCGGCGTCGCAGGCGATGACGGTGAGGCCGGTGGTGTAGCCGTCGCAGTCCTCGGGCCAGTGCTCGGGGCGCTCGAAGGCCTCGGCGCGGGCGAGCACCTCGAAGGTGCTGGCGAGCGGCGAGCGCCCGTAGTCGGCCTCGTTGATGCAGTCGAAGATGTGCGGCGTGATCCACTCGTGACGGCCGGCGATCCGCGCGACCTCGCGGGCCTCGCGGCGGCGGCCGCTCTGCCACAGCGCCTCGAAGATCTCCTCGATGACGACCGACGCGTAGCCGGCGCTGAGGGCGTCGACGTGGCGCTCGAGGAGGAGGTCGAGGGCGCGGTAGAGATGCGAGAGGGCGATGTCCAGCTCGGCCTCGACGCCGAGGCGCCACGAGCCGAGGACCGCGAGCGTCAGCGGGTTGTCGGGGTCGCTGCCGCGGGCGGCGTCGAGGGTCTTGATCGCGTCGTCGTAGCAGGCGAGGCGGAAGAGGGTGATCGCCTTGTTGTAGAGCGCGCCCGCGTGCTCCGGCTCGACCGAGAGGGCGAAGTCGAAGCGCTCGATCGCCTCCTCGAAGCGCTCGAGATCCGAGAGGCAGATCCCGTGCTCGACGAGCATCTCGACGTGGAGGGGATCCTCCATCAGGTAGGCGTCGTAGACCTGCTCCGACTCCTCGAGCCGACCTTGGCGGCGGAGGAGCGCGCCGAGGGCCGAGGTCGCCTCGACCATCGGCCCCTGGCTGGCGTCGAGGTTGTTGGCGGTCTGGTAGGCCTGCTCCGCGCTGTCCTCGTCGCCGAGGCGCTCGAGGATCGCCCCGAGGTTGTAGCGCTGCAGCGGCCCGGTCGGGTCGGCGTCGATCGCCGACTCGAAGGCGACCTTCGCCCCGTCGTAGTCGCCGACGAGATCGAGGACGTTGCCGAGGGCGATCAGGATGTCGGGGTGCCGCGGGAATTCGGAGGCTGCTCTTTGGGCCAGGGTCACGGCGGGACCCATCTCGCCGGTCTCTGAGAGCCCGCGGATCCACAGGCAGTACATCCGAGTGAGCTCGGAGGGCGGCAGCTCGGGCTCCCAGCAGCTCCGGAGGAGCCTGACTGCGGAGTCAGCAGCGCCCTGGTCGAGCAGGGTACCGATCGCGTCCAGTTGGTGCATGGGCGGCGCAGGAGAGGGCGAGCGCAGGAGGGGGGCCCGTGCGGGCTGCCGAAAGTTGTTACACAGTCGACGCGATCCTGGCAATCAACCTGGCTCTCCGCGGGCTCTCGGCGGGTGGCGGCGGGATCAGCGGCTGGCGCCGCGGCGCTAGGTCCGATAGGTGCAGACCTCGGCTCGCGCGGCCCGCCCGCGGTCTGTCGCGCCCGTTTTCTCCCCGCGACCCCCTCGCGGACGGCGTGTCTCGGCGATCGCCGTCCACTGCGGGCGACGTCGCGGGCGATCGCGGCGCGTCGACGTTCGCGGCCGCGCTAGGGCAACGGACGCAGGGTCAGCGTGGGGTCCGGAGACCACGATCGCGGCGCGAGGGATCTCTCCTCCGCGCCGCCCTCGCGTTCTGCGGCGGCGCGCCGTTTGAGCGCTGGCGCATCCGCGGAGGCCTGCACGCCCTCGCGGCCGCTATTCGCCCGCGGCGAGGGCCGCGAGGCGATCGTCGACGAGGCCGAGGAACATGCGGATCCCCAGCGGGATCAGGCGGTCGTCGAAGTCGAAGTCCGGGTGGTGGCAGACCGGCGTGTCCTCGCCGGGTCGCTGGGCGCCGAGGAAGAAGTAGGCGCTCGGCGCCTGCTGGGCGAAGTAGGCGAAGTCCTCGCCGCCGGCCATCGGCAGGCCTGCGCTCGACACCTTGTCGGCGCCGATGAGCTCGGCCCCGACCCGCGCCACCGCGTCGGCGCAGCGCGGATGGTTGACGAGCACGGGGTAGCCGGTCTTGAGGTCGAGGTCGATCGCCACGGCGAAGGTCGCCGCGGCGCCGGCGACGATCTGGCGGATCCTCTCGATGACCCGCTCGGTGATCTTCGGTTCAAAGCTCCGCACGGTGCCCTGGAGCACGGCTCGGCTCGGGATCACGTTGTTGGTCGTCCCGGCCTGGAAGGCGGTCACGGAGACGACGGCGCCGCCCTCGTAGCCGAGCTCGCGCGAGACGACCGTCTGGAGGGCGGTGACCAGGTGGGCGCCGGCGACGATCGGATCGCGGCACAGGTGCGGCTGCGACCCGTGCCCGCCCTTGCCCGCGATGGTGATGACGAAGGAGTGGACCTGGGCCATGATCGGCCCGGCGCACACGCAGACCTCGCCCTCGGGGTAGCCTGGCCAATTGTGCAGGCCGTAGACCTCGGCGACGCCGTCGAGCGCGCCCTCGGCGACCATCACCTTGGCGCCGCCGCCCCGGACGCCCTCCTCGGCTGGCTGAAAGAGCAGGCGGACGTTGCCGGCGATCGCGTCGCGGCGGCGGGCGAGGAGATCGGCGACGCCCATGAGGATCGTCGTGTGCCCGTCGTGGCCGCACTTGTGGGCCTTGCCGGCGTGGACCGAGCGGTAGGGGAGGTCGGTGGGCTCGTCCATCGGCAGGCAGTCGAGGTCGGCCCGCAGGGCGATCGTCGGGCCGTCGCGGCGCCCGGGGTGGAGGTCGGCGACGAGGCCGGTCTCGGCGCAGGTCGTCGGCGCGTAGCCGCGATCCTCGAGCCAGCGCTTGACCAGCGCCTGCGTGCGCACCTCCTCGAAGCCGAGCTCGGGGTGCNNGTGCTGGTGGATGTCGTGGCGGATCCTCCGGAGCTCGGGGAGGAGGCCGTCGATCGCCGCGTCGAGGTCGCTCTTGGTCATCGCCGGGGAGCGTACCGGCGGCGCGGGCCGCTGGCGAGCGAGCGCGGACGAGCGCCTGCGCGCGGGCCCGCGGCGTCGAGGGGCTCC
>JAGQIT010000510.1 GCA_020431135.1 Myxococcales bacterium
CCGAGTTGTTCGAGTTCTGGCCGGCGACGGTGCCGTAGGCGTCGGAGTCCCAGTTCGTGTCGTACTCGTGGAACTCGATCGCCTTGGCGCCCTGCTCGGCGAGGGAGATCGCCCGCTGGATGTAGCTCTCGGGGATCTCGGCCTTGCGCGCCGCCTTGATCTCCGCGCGCAGCGCCCTGTTGCGCCGCGGGTCGAAGCGCTCGTCGGCGCCGAGCACCGAGAGGTGGCACGCCTTGATCACGCGGTTGAGGTGGCGGTTGCACAGGCGCGAGCCGACGACGAGGGCCGCGACCTTCTGCTCCTCGACGACCTTCCAGTCGATGAAGGCCTCGACGTCCGGGTGGTCGACGTCGACGACGACCATCTTGGCCGCGCGCCGGGTCGTGCCGCCGCTCTTGATCGCCCCGGCGGCCCGATCGCCGATGCGGAGGAAGCTCATCAGGCCGCTCGAGCGGCCGCCGCCCGAGAGCGGCTCGCCCTCGCCGCGGATCGCCGAGAAGTTGGTGCCGGTGCCCGAGCCGTACTTGAAGAGGCGGGCCTCGCGGGTCCACAGGTCCATGATCCCGCTGTCGCCGACGAGGTCGTCGCCGACCGACTGGATGAAGCAGGCGTGGGGCTGCGGGCGCTCGTAGGCGTTCTCCGACTGGCGGACCTCCCCCGTCTCGGCGTCGCAGTAGCTGTGGCCCTGCGCCGGCCCGGTGATCCCGTAGGCCCAGTGGAGCCCGGTGTTGAACCACTGCGGGCTGTTCGGCGCCGCCCGCTGGCTCGCCATCATGTTGACCATCTCGTCGTAGAAGGCCCGCGCCGACGCCTCGTCGTCGAAGTAGTCGTGCTTCCAGCCCCAGTAGGTCCAGCAGCCGGCGAGGCGGTGGAAGAGCTGGCGGCTGTCGTTCTCCCCGGCGCTGCGCTCCTCCTCCGGGAGGGCGGCGAGCGCCTCCTCGTCGGGCTCCGAGCGCCACAGCCACTCCGGGACCCCCTCCTCGGCGACCCGGCGCAGGCGGGTCGGGATCCCGGCCTTGCGGAAGTACTTCTGGGCCATGATGTCGACCGCGACCTGCGACCAGCCCTCGGGGATGTCGATGTCCTTGGCCTCGAAGACCACGGTGCCGTCCGGGTTGGCGATCCGCGACGAGCGGCGCTCAAAGGACAGGCCGGCGTAGGGCTCTTGCTGGGTGGCGGTGAAGAGGCGGCTGATCTTCATGATGGGTCCGGGGCGTGGGCGAGGGGCGGGATCGAACGGGCGAGATCGGGGACGAGCGAATAGGAGCCCTTCGCGGCGGCCGCAAGCCGTCACGTGGAGACCCGCAGACCCGCCTGAGCGGCTTTGAGCCCGGTCCGTGGGCTCGGTGTCTGCGGGAGTCGCGCTAGTCGCGCTGCTTGTCGGGGTCGGCGAAGGGCGGGCCGAGGGCGGAGAAGAGGCGAGAGACCAAGGGCTCGGGGGGCCGAGCGAATAGGTGTCGGGCGACGCGGCCGACCCCACATGTTGGGGGTCGGGCGACCTATTAACCACAACATCTAGGGGCCGCGCAAGGTGTGGTGCCCCCCCCGCGAAGGCCGCATATCCACAGCTACCGGCCGCTGGGCCGGGCGCCCTTCCCCACAGGTTATCCACAGGCGAGGATTCTGCGCCGGCACCCTCCCTGCCGGCCGGAATCACGTTTCCACCCGCCTCCGGGATCGCCCGTGCGGGGGCGCGATCCGCCCGTAGGGCGGCGATCGTCGCGCACGGCCTGTGCGCCGCCGAGCCTCTCCACCACGGATCCCCAAGGCGCCAAGTCCGCATCGTGCGGCATCGAGCCGGACCCCCCGACGAAGTGCGATCCGCGTGGGAGGAGATCTCCACCTGCGCGGATTTCTCCGGCTGTGACCGCCCCTAACTCGTGCATCCTTACAAGAGAGTCTCGAGTCGGGCCGACCCGCGCGAGTCCGCGACGGAGCCTTGCCGAGCGCGCCGATGCTCACCATCATGGCCGGCGCGGAGAGGAGCCCGCGTGCCCAGCAGCAAAGACGCAAGTGCAGTGTTTCGCGCCGAGAACGGCGAGCTCGAGCGCCTCAGCGCCCTCGAGACCCTCAAGGGCCTGAAGTCGCGGGAGCAGGTCAGCCTCGGCGACCTCGTCCACTTCCTCGAGGCCCGCGGCCTGTGGTCGAACTTCGCCAAGATCACGCTCGGTGACCTCCGCGACGCCTTCGCCCCGGCGCCCGAGCCCAAGCCCGAGGAGGCCGGCGGCCGCCGCCGCGCCAAGCCGAAGCAGCGGATCCTCGAGGACGAGCTCGGCGACCTCGAGCCGAAGCCGAAGACCAAGAAGGCGCCCGACGACGGCGGCATGTCGACCGACGAGCTGATCCCGATCGTCATGCCCTTCGTCGAGGGCAACGGCGAGGTCACCTTCGACGACCTCGCGGAGTACAGCCGCCTCGACCGCAAGGTGCTCCGCTACCACCTCGGCAAGCTCGTGAAGGAGGGCCGCCTCGAGCGGATCGGCCTCGGCCGCAACGCGGTCTACTCGGCGCTCTAGCCGACGCTCAACCACTGCGCCGCCCCGGTGTCGACGCTGACATCGCGGGCGGCGCCCGCGTTCTCGCCGCGCGGCGGCGGCGTGACCCGCCGCGATCGCAACTGTCACACGACCGGGACAACCCCGCGCGGGGACCGTGGCAATCTCCGCGGGCAGGTCGGCGAGGCACGGACAGCGACGGCTCGCTGCGGACGGTCGAGGCACAGCGGGCGAAGGCGTCGCCGACGACCGGACTCGAGATCGCCGGCCGCGGTCGCTGACAGCCGGATGACTCCCGGCGATCGAGCCCGACGGCCGCGGGCCCTCCGAACTCGGGTCGCCGACTGCGATCAAACACTCGAGGCCGAGGCCGCCGACCGGCTGACTTGCGGCGCCCGAGCCAGACGGCCGAGCCCGCCGAACTCGAGCCCCGCACTCGCCGTCCGGCCGCGGACCGCCGACTAGCGCCGGCGCAGGTGGGCGACGAGCGCGTAGATCGACGGGATCGTCAGCAGCGCGGCCGCGGCGGCGCAGAGGATCCCCAAGACCGCGACGACGCCGATCCCCTGGAGGCCGCCCGAGTCCGCGATGACGAACGAGGCGAAGCCGAGGGCGGTCGTCGTGGTCGCGGCGAGGATCGCCCCGCCGGTCTCGCGCAGCGCCCGGCGCAGGCCGTCGTCGGCGTCCTCGGCGACGAGCCGGCGGACGCGGTCTGTGAGGTAGACCCCGTTGTCGACGCCGATCCCGAGCACCGCCGGCAGGATCGGGATGTTGAAGAGCGTGAAGCGGATGTCGAGCGCGCCCATCAGCCCGAGCAGCCACCAGACGCTGATCAGCAGCGGCAGCAGCGTGAGAACGACGAGGAAGAGCGAGCGCAGCTGGAGGAGAACGAGGATGACGATCACGCCGGCCGCGGTCGCGATGATCGTCGGCGCCTCCTCCTTCATCATCAGGTACATCGCCGCGTAGACGGTCGTCTCACCGACGAAGGAGCCGCCCTCGCCGTCGACGTAGGCGGCGGTCTCCTGCATGAACTCGACGCCCTTTTGGATGTCGGCGGCGTCGAAGTCCGGGTAGGCGTAGACGGCGAAGCGGCCGTCGTCGGCGCGGATCTTGGCGAGCACCGTCGGCGGCAGGTCGTCGAGGCGGACCGGCGCGGCCTTGAGCATCGCCCGCAGGCGGCGGGCGTCGGCGGGGCTCAGGCCGCCCTCCTCCGTGTCCTTGTCCTCGCCCTCGCCCTTGTCGTCAGCCTGCGACTCGAGCTTCTCCCAGGTGCGCTCCGGGACGTCCTCGGTGAGGAGCTCGATCGCCTCCTTGCGCGCGTCGGGGTCGATCGACGGCTCCGGGAGGAGGTCAGGCGCGGCGAAGAGCTCGGCGACGACGCTCTCGCCGGCGGCCTTGCGCGGCCCGTGATCGGCGCGGGCCCGCTCGAGAACGCCGCGGGCGGCGTCGATGCTGTCGACGACGAGGATCCCGGCGTGGATGTCCTTGCCGAAGATCGCCGAGATCGTCTTCGTGCTCTTCTCGACCTGATCGCGGCGCGACTCGGACTGGAGCATCCGGCCGTTGTTCTCGAAGGCGACCTGACGGGCGCCGAAGTAGGCCGCGGCGCACAGGCCCAAGACCCCGAGGAAGACCGCCCCCGGCCGGCGCAGGAGCCCGCGGACGAGGCGCGCACGGAGGCCGTGCGAGCGCTCCTCGGGCGGCAGCTTGACGCCGACGAGGAGGAGCAGCGCCGGGAAGACCGTGACCATCGACAGGAGGCAGAGCGTCACCCCCAGGACCGCGATCAGGCCGAACTCCTGGAACGCCGGGAAGGACGACGAGGCCATGACGATGAAGGCCCCGAGGGTCGTCGCCGAGGCGATCAGCAGCGGGATGATCAGGCCGCGGAAGGCCAGGGTGATCGCCTCGTGGTCGTCGTGGTCCTGGCGCTCGTGGCGGACGCGGTGGAGGAAGTGGATCCCGGCGTCGATGCCCATGCCCATGACCACCGTCGAGATCAGGCTGGTCATGGTGTTGAGGTGGCCGAGGAGGAGCTGGGTCGCGCCCATCGACCAGGCGACGCCGCACAGCAGCGGGACGAGGAGGGTGAAGACCGCGCGCCCCGAGCGGAAGAGGATGAAGAGCACGGTGATGACGCCGAGCAGCGCGAACGAGCCGCTGGTCACCATGTCGCGGCGGATCGCGACGTTCTCGTCGGCCTTGACCGCGTAGGGGCCGACGACCGACCAGGTCACCGAGTCGCCCGCGCGCCACGGCCCGTCGCCGGCGGCGACCTCGTCGATGATCGCCCGGGCCTCGTGCGTCACCGCGAGCGAGAAGTCGAGGTCGCTCGAGTCGCGGGTCGGGTGGGCGAGGAGGACGAGGGCGTCGATCCCCTCGCGCTCGTAGTAGTCGGCGAAGCCGGCCTTCTCGAGGGCTACGCCCTGCTTGTCGCGGATGAAGTCGCGGAGGCGATCGGGCGCCTTGGGGTCGGGGTCGCCGAGGCAGAGGTCAGGCTCGCGGGTGCAGGCCTCGTAGTGGGTCCACGCCTGGACGTGCTCGTCGAGGACCTCCATCTCCGCGTCGCTCAGGTAGTAGAGCGCGTGGTCGGCGAAGAAGTCCGAGCGCAGGCGGTACTCGACGTCGGTGATCGCGTCGAGGGCCTCGAGCTCGCCCGCGACCGCGTCGGCGAGGGCGCGGCGACCCTCGGCCGTCCCCCCCTCGAGGAGGATGTTGACGCTGCCGAGGCGGACGAACGAGTCCTCGATCCCCTCGAGGCTCTCGATCACCGGGTGGTC
>JAGQIT010000511.1 GCA_020431135.1 Myxococcales bacterium
AGAAGGTCACGATCACCGTCGGCTCCGGCCTCAACGAGAACGACATCCAGCGCATGGTGGATGACGCCGCCAAGTTCGAGGAGGAGGACAAGAAGCGCCGCGAGGTCGTCGAGAACCGCAACGCCCTCGAGGCGATGGTCCTCCAGACCGAGAAGCTGATGAGCGAGAACGGCGACAAGATTCCGGCCGACGCCAAG
Organism: Myxococcales bacterium; assembly: GCA_020431135.1. Taxonomy (GTDB): domain Bacteria; phylum Myxococcota_A; class Polyangia; order Nannocystales; family Nannocystaceae; genus JADJRG01. Next base: position 198 of record JAGQIT010000511.1, read on the forward strand.
GGCGAGGTCGAGGCGGCGATCACCGCGGCCAAGGAGGCCCTCGACTCCGGCGACAACGACCGGATCCTCGCGGCCAAGGAGACCCTCACGCAGTCGTCGCACAAGATGGCCCAGGCGATGTACGGCCAGGGTCAGGGCGCGCCCGAGGGCGCTCCGGGCGGCGACGCAGGCCAGGCCGGCCAGGAGCAGGCGGACGCCGGCGGCGACGACGGCGACGTCATCGACGCGGAGTTCGAGGAGAAGAACTAGCCTCGGTCCCTGACCGATGAGGAGGGCGGGCTCGCAGGAGCCCGCCCTTTCTTTTTGGGCGTCGGCCCGCGGGCACACGCCTCCCGTTCTCCAGACGTTCGCGCCCGCGGCCGCGAGCCGCTATCCTCGACGCATGGGCGAACGGCGACGGCTGCGGGCGATCCTCCGGCGCTGCGCCGGCCTCGTCGTCGCCGGCGGCCTCGCTGGGCTCACTGCCTGCGCGGGCCCCAACCTGTGGACGGACTGGACCAGCGTCTCGACCGGCCACAGCAACGGCGGCCGCCTGCGCCACCCGGCGAAGATGCCGACGAAGGGCGAGGGCTTCGAGGTCCCGAAGCGTTGGGCCGAGCGCGGCAACCTCTATGGCGTCGACGAGCTCCTCGACGCCGTGCAGCGGGCGGCCGTGCAGGTCCGCGGCGCCGATGAGACCGTCAAGCTCGGGATCGCCGACGTCAGCCCGCTCCGCGGCGGCCGCTCGCGCTGGCATCGCAGCCACCAGAGCGGCCGCGACATCGATCTGATCTTCTATTCGGTGGACGAGGAGGGGGCGAGCCTCGACCCGCCGACCCTCGAGATGATCCACTACGACGGCGAGGGCGAGGCCTACGAGCCCAAGAAGGTGACCTACGAGGAGGAGGGCTGGGACGCCCGGCGCTTCGACGAGGCCCGCAACTGGCGGCTGATGGAGGCGCTCCTCGGCGATCCGACGATCCGCCTGCAGTGGGTGTTCGTCTCCGAGGCGCTCAAGGAGCGGCTGCTGAGCTACGCGACGGAGAACGAGCGGCCGACCTGGGCGATCGAGTACGCGAAGGTCGTCCTCCGTCAGCCCGCCGACGCGCCGCCGCACGACGATCACTTCCACGTCCGGATCTACTGCTCGCGCGCCGATCGCTTCCACGGCTGCGTCGATCGCGGGCCGGTCTGGCACCACGAGAAGAAGACGTACAAGTACGGCGGCGCCGAGCGCTACGACCCGGTGCGCTGGCGGATGGCCGTGGCGACGCCGGTCCTGGCCGGGCTCCACTGAGTGCGCCGCGACCTCGGGTCGGTGCGCTGAGGCGACCGCAGGCGCACGGCCGCGCGGCGGGTCGCAGGCTCGGCGCCCCTCGCTGCGCGATTTTGTCCGGTCTGTCCCGAATACCGGACGCCGACGGCGCAACGGTGGGCCGGGGTGGCCGACCCGCGAGACATGGGCCCCTCCGGCACGCTTGACAGCTACGGCGCGCGATCGCCAACCTCCGCGCAGGGGATGCAGAGACTGGCGAACTACGAGCTGCTCCGCCGCCTCGGCAGCGGCGGGATGGCGGAGGTCTGGATGGCCCGCAAGCTGGCGGGCGAGCGGATCACCAAGGCCGTCGCCCTCAAGCTCCTCACCCAGCCGCGCGTCGACGACGAGCGCTACCGCCGGATGTTCCTCGAGGAGGCCCGCCTGAGCATGCTCCTCGGCCACTCCAACATCGTCCAGGTCTTCGACGCCGGATCGGAGCAGGGGGTCGCCTACCTGACGATGGAGTGGGTCGACGGGGTGAACCTCGCGCAGCTCCAGAGCCTCGCCCGCGAGCGCCGCCTGCCGATCCCCGACGAGCTCGTCGCCCACATCATCGGCGAGCTGCTGCAGGGCCTCGCCTACGCCCACACCGTGACCCTCGACGGCGAGCCGCTGGGGATCATCCACCGCGACGTGTCGCCGCAGAACGTCCTCGTCAGCGTCTCGGGGGAGGTCAAGCTCGCCGACTTCGGCATCGCCCGCCTCGCCCGCGAGGAGACCTCCGGGCAGTTCCTCAAGGGCAAGCTGCGCTACATGCCGCCCGAGCAGATCTGCGGGGTGAGCAACGCGCCGACCGTCGATCTCTACGCGGTCGGGGCGATCCTCCACGAGCTCCTCGACGGCGTCCGCTTCCGCGAGGGCGACGAGGACCCGGCGATCTACGCCCAGATGACGAACTTCGGGATCCCGCCGCTGCGCCGGAGCACCGTCCCCACGGTGCTCGAGGCGCTGCGCCGCGGCCTCCTCGAGCCCGATCCGGAGCGCCGGATCGGCACGGCGATCGAGGCGATCGAGCTCCTGCGCACCTACTCGGGCTACCGCAACGAGACCCTGGTGCTCGGCCGCCTGTGTCGCCTCTGCCTCGGCGTGAAGGGGCCGCGCTCGGGCGTCGAGGAGAACGTGGCGAGCGCCGCACCTGCGCCGATCGGCACAGTCTTCGGCGCCGGCCACGTCCATGTGGTCACGCCGACCCCGCGGACCCGCTGGTGGCCCGGCGTCGTCGTCGGCGCGGGGCTCTTCGCGGTCGTCCTCGGCCTCCGCCCGCAGCTCCTGCGCGACTCGATCGCCGACATCGAGGCGCCTGCCGAGGCCCAGGCCGCCGGCGTCGTGCCCGAGGCGAGGGCAGGGGAGGGCGCCGCCGTCGGGACGACGACCGGGGCGGGTGATGGCACGACCTCCGCGGGCGGGGCTGGGAGGACCGCCGGGAGCGAGGCCCCGGCCCCGCCCGAGAGCAGCCCGCCGACGCCGACCCCGATCGCCGACGAGACGGCCGCCGTCGATCCCAAGCCGAAGACCTCGCGGAGCTCCGGGCCGCGCGCCAGCGCCCGGGCGCCCGCGAAGGTGCGCTTCCGCGTCCCTGGCGGTCAGAAGCAGCAGTTCTATTACGTGCGGCTGCGGCGGCGCGGCGGCGCGGAGCAGGAGTTCGTCGCGGAGCCCCGCAAGGACCTCGAGCTCGCGCCGGGGAGCTACACGGTGGAGATCCGCGACAGGCCCGCGAATCCGTGGCGGGGGAACAAGCGGATCGAGGTCCAGGGCGGCCGTGAGTATGAGGTGCGGCTCACCGAGGCCGGGATCCACATGGCGCTGCAGGGCTGAGATCTCGTCGCTTGGAGATCTCATCGCGGCTGTGATCGCTTGAATGGATCGCCGCGTCGCGTGATGTGCGCGAAGTGTTGTCCACAGACCTGTGGAGCGCGGAGTGCACGCATCGTGACAGCCACAAGGTCTCGTGCGCCTGCGCCCCCGGGACCCAACATCTTGTGTCGCTATCGCGAGGGCGAGAGATCTGCCCCATCGATCGCTTGAATCGATCACGATCGCGGCGGCTTCGAAGAGATCTGCCGCTCGATCGATCCGAGAGATCTCGAAGTGGCCTCCGAGAGATCTCCTCGAATTGCCTCGGATCCGTCCTGAGTGCCCTCTGTGTCGATGTTCAGGGTCGTTCTCCGGAAGGGCGTTAGACCCGTCTTGGACGGCGAGGATCGCGTCCGCGTGGCCTTGAATCCGGAAATTTGAACCTGCCCGTTCGGACATTCTGTACTGAACAGCGAAGCAGAAGTTGATCCGTCAAAAGTTGATCGCTCGGGTAGAAAATGCTTCCTCAGATCTACTGAGTGGACTACATTGCATCTCGGCCTGAGGGGCGATCCTCCTAGTTGAGTCGTCCCCCAGCGTCACTCTCCTCGCCTTCGCTTGAGTGAAGGCACCTGACCTCCTCGCCGCCGCGACGCCGACCATGCCCACCGCGCTCACCGAAGCTCAGATCCGCGAGATCGAGGCCTCGTACCCCGAGGGGTTGAGCTCGGCGCAGCTCGTCGCCGCCTTCGCCGACAACCGGGTCCGCTTCAGCGAGGCGAACCTGCGCCGCTACGTCCAGCTCGGGCTCGTGCCGCGCTCGCGCCGGGTCGGCCACAAGGGCAAGCACCTCGGCTCCCACGGGGTCTACCCGCTCCGCGCCGTCCGCCGGATCAACGCGATCAAGAAGCTGATGGCGGAGCGCTACACGATCGAGGAGATCCAGGAGAAGTTCCTGACCTTCAAGGACAGCATCGAGACCCTCGAGGAGTCGATCGATGATCTGGTCCGCCTCTTCGGCGAGAAGCTCGACGCCGAGGCCCCGTCGCCCCGCCGCGACCGCCTCAGCGACGAGCTCCGCGCGATCCAAGGCACCGCCAAGCAGCTGATGACCGGGGTCTACCGCCTCGAGAAGCTGTTGATGGCCGCGCAGGGCGTCCGTCGCCCGCGGGGCGGCGGCGCTGCCTCGCCCACCGAGCTCCTTTAGTTAGTTAGCCAGCGCACCGCTCCTTATCGCACCGACCATCGCTCACCCGCGGCCCCGGCCGCGCCCTCCTCACACCTCTGTAGCTGCGTCCATTGGGGCCGACCAGGCGGCCCCACAGGGGGAAATTATGCTCAGCACCACCAAGAAGACCGACACCGCCTCCGTCACCACCGACACCTTCGAGCCGATCCCCGGCGACCCGAAGCCGATCGTCCGCCGCGCCCGGGCGAAGACGATCGCCATGAAGCGCCTGACCAAGGAGGAGCTGCGGATCGGCGCGCTCCTCTACCCCGAGCGCTCCTACTGGCGCCCGAAGACCCGTGGCGAGTGCGCCAACGTCTCGCGCCCGTGCCCCTACGTCTCGTGCAAGTACCACCTGTACATCGACGTCAACCCGACCACCGGGAGCATCAAGATCAACTTCCCGGATCTCGAGGTCTGGGAGCTGACCAACAGCTGCGCCCTCGACGTCGCCAATCAGGGAGGGATCACCCTCGAGGAGGTCGGCGAGATCCTCAACCTCACCCGCGAGAGGATCCGTCAGGTCGAGGTCCGCGGCCTGGTGAAGCTCCGCGAGGTCGGCGGCGAGGACATGCTCTCGTACCTCTCGCAGGGCGGCTGAGCCGACAGGCCCGGCAGCCGACGGCCCGCGCCGCTCCCCCGTAGACCCTCCTCGCCCCGCCAAAACCCGCCGTACGCCCCACTGCGGCGGTGTCCTGTCGGAGCGAGCAGGGTCGACGCAATTCGGGCGCAGAGGCGGGACTTTTGCCACGGAGGAGGCAACCGCGCGCGGTTGACCGCCGCGCCGCGCCGGTGCTACCCGGCGCCCGTGGCCGCCCCGACCCCGACAAACCTCCCCCCGATCCGCCGCGCCCTCGTCTCCGTCTCGGACAAGCGCGGACTCGACGTCCTCTCGCAGATCCTGATCGACACGCAGGTCGAGGTGCTCTCGACCGGCGGGACGAGCAAGGCCCTGGCGGGCCACGGCGTCGCCGTCGTCAAGGTCAGCGACTACACCGGCGCGCCGGAGATCCTCGACGGGCGCGTGAAGACGCTCCACCCGACGATCCACGGCGGGATCCTGGCGCTGCCGACCCCCGAGCACGACGCCGAGCGCAAGCTCCACGGGATCGCGGCGATCGACCTCGTCGTCGTCAACCTCTACCCCTTCCGTGAGGTCATCCGCCGCCCCGGGGCGACCTTCGACCAGGCGATCGAGAACATCGACATCGGCGGTCCGACGATGGTCCGGGCCGCGGCCAAGAACTGGCAGCGCGTCGCTGTCGTCGTCGATCCCGACGACTACGCGCTCCTCGGCGAGGCCCTGCGCCAGAACGGCAACCACCTCCCGGAGGCCCTGCGGCGCCACCTCGCGCGCAAGGCCTTCGCCCACACGGCGGCCTACGACGCGGCGATCGCCAACTACCTCCAGGGCTTCGACGACGCCGGCGAGCCGCGCGACGCCGACGGGCTGCCGGAGCAGCTCTTCGTCGTCGGTGAGGCCGCGGGGGCGCTGCGCTACGGCGAGAACCCGCACCAGCAGGCGGCCGTCTACAGCGTCCCGGGGGTCGTCGAGCCGGCGTCGCTGCCGACCGCCGCGCAGCTCCAGGGCAAGCCCCTGAGCTACAACAACCTCCTCGACGCCGACGGGGCGATCGCGCTCATCCGCGACCTCCAGCCGCTCGGGATGGCCGCCGCGGTGCTCAAGCACGTCTCGCCCTGCGGCGCGGCGGTGGCCAGCCGGGCCGGGGCGACCCTCGCGGAGGTCTACGTCCACGCCCGCGCCTGCGACCCGGAGAGCGCCTTCGGCGGGATCGTGGCCCTCTCGCAGGAGGTCGACGAGGCGACCGCCAAGGAGCTGGTGTCGACCTTCCTCGAGGTGATCATCGCCCCGGCCTACAGCGACGCCGCGCGGGCGATCCTCAAGAAGAAGAAGAACCTCCGGGTCCTCGAGATGGCCGACCTCTTCGCCGACGGCGGGGCCGCGGCGCCGCTGCGCCTGCGGTCGATCGCCGGCGGGCTCCTCGGCCAGCGCGAGGATCGCCTCGGGGTCGGGGCCGCGGCGGGCGAGGTCGTCAGCAAGCGGGCACCGACGCCGGCCGAGCTCCTCGACCTCGAGGTCGGCCTGCGGGTGTGCAAGGCGGTCCGCTCCAACGCCATCGTCATCGCCAAGGGCGGGGCGAGCATCGGCATCGGCGGCGGCCAGACCTCGCGCGTCGAGGCCGTCCGCCAGGCGACCGGGCGGGCGGGCGAGCGGGCTAAGGGGGCGGTCCTCGCCTCGGACGCCTTCTTCCCCTTCCGCGACAGCATCGACGGCGCCGCGGCGGCCGGGATCACGGCGATCATCCAGCCGGGCGGGTCGATCCGCGACGCCGAGTCGATCGCCGCCGCGGACGAGCACG
>JAGQIT010000512.1:0-6720 GCA_020431135.1 Myxococcales bacterium
GCGGCGGTCGAGCTCGAGCTCCGCCGCGTCCGTTGGTTGGTCGCCGGCCAATGCGAGATCCCACGAGAGGAGCGGGCGACGCCGAAGCCCGCCGGCATCGCCCGCGAGGACGGCGTGATCGACGGGATGATGGCGCTGACGATCCCGGCCGGCGCGTCGACGACGATCGAGATCGGGCACGAGGTCCAGTCCGCGTACATGGCCTACTGCGATCGCTTCGCCACCGCGGCGGTCTTCGCCGTCGACGGCGCGGAGGTCGAGGTGATCGCCGAGCACCGCGTCGTCCGACGGACGCCGCTGCGGCGCTGACGGGTGCGTCGTCGTCAGGCCGGCGGCGTGCCGTCGCGCGTCGGCGCCGGCTCGATCCGGTACTCCGCGCGCAGGTCGGCGAGCGGCTGCTCCCAGCGCTCCTCGAAGCGGCAGGTGATCAGCGGCGCGGCGGCGCGGCCCATCGCCAACCCCCAGCGGCGGGCGCGGAGGAGGTCGCCGATCCTGTGCGGGCAGTAGAGCGCGAAGGCGACGACGGAGGTCCGGTAGGCGCGCGTCAGCCCGCGCGAGTAGCCCTGCCCCGCGGCGAAGGCGTAGACGCCGACCTCGCCGGCGGCCGAGGTGTCGAAGCCGAGGATGGTGTGGAAGAGGTCGTGGGTGACGAGGTAGCGGGCGCCGAGGGGGTAGGCGCGGGCGATCCCGAGGAGCTGCGGGCTGACGTTGAGCGGGTGCAGTCCGTAGAGGCGCATATGGTCGGCGTACTCGCGGCCGAGGCTCCCGGGGGCGAGGTCGGCGAGGGCGTCGAGGTCGACCCGCGGGTGGTAGCCGGCGACCGGCGCGAGGAGCTCCTTCATCCGCGGGTCGTCGGGCTCCATGCCGCCGACCAGCTCGAGCTTGTAGATGCCGGCGTCGCCGACGTTGTCGCCGGCCTTCGACGCCGCGGCGATCCGCTTCATGAGCTCGAGCTTGCCGAGCTGGCCCGGCGCGACGGCTGTCTCAGGGGCCACCTCGATCTCGTCATCGCGGGTCATAGGGACCGAGTATGCCACCGCGGGGGGGGCGATCTGTCAACCGATAGCGCCCGCAGCGGAGCGCGCCCGCGGCCCGAAAAAGGGGGGTTGACGCCCCGGGGAGCCGATCTAGCTTGCCCTCCAAGCGAGCCGGCGCCCCAGCGCGGCACCCCCCAAAAGACGAAGAAGTCGGACGAGACGACGCCGCCGGGCGCTCGCCAACGAGTGAGGTACGCCACCATGTTCAGCTACATCCGAGACCCCTACGATCCCCTCCAAGCCTTCGGCCTCTTCCGCAGGCGGATGGACCACCTCTTCCGCGAGCTCGACGACGTCGTCGGCACGCGCACGCAGCCGCGCGAGGTCTGGCCGCGGGTCAACCTCGCCGACACGAAGGACGCCTTCATCCTCCAGGCCGAGATCCCCGGCCTCGGCGTCGAGGACATCGACCTCTCCGTCACGGCCGAGAGCCTGACGCTCCGCGGCGAGCGCAAGGAGAAGGCGCCGGAGGGCTACTCGGTCCATCGTCAGGAGCGCCGCGGCCTCCGCTTCTCGCGCAGCGTCGCCCTGCCGGCGCGCGTCGACGTCGAGCGCGTCAGCGCCGAGGTGAGGAACGGGCTCCTCGTCGTCACCCTCCCCAAGCACCCGGAGGACAGGCCGCGGTCGATCACGATCAAGACCAACTGATCGCCGCGCCCTCAAGCCAAACCTCAAAACCCCAAGACCCCAAAACCCCGGGCGCCCGCAGGCCCCCCGCGTCGCCTGACCAACGCCGCCGCGGCGGCCGCGAGCGCCCCTTCATAGAGAACGCAGGAGAAGAGTCAATGTCGGAGAACAGCAAGAGCAACCAGATCGAGTCGATCGACGCGACCGAGGCCGCGACGTCCGCGGCCGAGTCGACCTCGACGCGCCCGAGCGTCGCGCCGCCGGTCGACATCTACGAGAACGCCGAGGGCTACCTCGTCTTCGCCGACCTGCCGGGCGTCGAGGGCGACGCCATCGACGTCCGCTACGAGGAGGGCGAGCTCAGCCTCAGCGCTCGCCGCGATCTCGCGGCGGAGGGCGACCCCGTCGCCGCCGAGTTCCGCGCGGTCGACTTCCGCCGGGTCTTCAAGATCCCCGAGGACGTCGACGCGGCGGCGATCGACGCGGAGTTCGAGAACGGCGTCCTCCAGCTCCGCCTGCCCAAGGCGAAGGCGATCCAGCCGCGCAAGATCAACGTCCGCGCGAGCGCCTAGCGGTCCGCGGCCGAGGTCCCGTGCGGCCTCGCGCCGCGATCGTCGGCCGCGAACGGCGAGTTGATTCGGGTCGACGAGGGCTACTTGGGGCGTCGCGCTCGGGGCTCGCCCGACGCGGCGCCTCTGCGCTCGCCACGAGCGAGCCTCCGCGCGCTCCTCACCGACACCGGGCGGGTCTCCCGAGGGCTCGTCGTCGCGCCGCTCATTTACGCGGCCTCGCAGAGCGCGGCGGCGACCGCTCGGACCCGCGGTGACGCGTCGATCGGCGGACGCGCGAGGGAGCGACGTTCGCGGCCCGAGACACCGCGGCTGGCGTCTGCGAGCCGCCGACGCCCCTCGGAGACAGGTGATGAGGCGCTCGAGACAGGGGGCGCGAGGCCCCGCGAGGCTTGCGGTCGCGCGCCCGCGTCGGCGGTGATTTTTGGCTACCATCGTCGACCTCAGGATGTCGACGCGCCTCCCCTCTCGGATCGAAGCTGTCACTGTCTACCGCCGCGGCGCCGCGGTCACGCGGGTCGTCGAGATCGCCGACGCGGCGACCTGCGGCGACCTCGTCGAGATCATCGGGCTGCCGCTCTGCCTCGAGGATCGGAGCGTCCGCGTTCAGGTCGAGGGGGGCGCCGGGCTCGTCGCGGCCGACGTCACGATCGGCCTCGACGTCGTCGATCCAGACCCGGATCTGCCGGCCCCGGAGAGCGCCGAGCTGCGCGCGGCGAAGCGGCGGATCGGCGAGCTCCAGGACCGCCGGACGCACCTCGCGGAGCAGCTGCGCCGCCTCGCGCAGGAGAGCGCGGTGGTCCGCCCCGAGGGTCGTGAGGGCGAGCCGCCGCCGCCCTCGCCCTACCGCGGCCGCCGGGCGCTCGGCGAGTTCCGGGCCGCGGCGATCGCCGAGATCGACGGCGAGCTGGAGATCCTGCGCGCCGAGCTGCGGACCGCCCAGGAGGCGCTCGCGGAGCTCCAGGCCCGCGACCGCGAGGCCTCGACGGCGCGGCAGACGAAGACCCATGAGATGCGCAAGACGGCGACGATCCGCCTCGAGAGGCGGGCCGGCGCCCTCGGGCCGCGCCGCCTGCTCCTCGAGTACATGGTCCCGGGGGCACGTTGGGCGCCGACCTACACCGTCACCTTCGAGCGCGGGATGGCCCGGGCGACGCTCGCGGTCCGGGCGGTCGTCGCCCAGCGCACCGGCGAGGAGTGGCGGCGGATCCGGCTGACCCTTTCGACAGCCGACGCCCAGCGCTGGACCGAGCTGCCGGAGCTCCACAGCCTGCGGATCGGTCGGCGACAGCCGCAGCCGCCGCGCCGCGGCTGGCGACCGCCGCCGACCGGGGCGGAGGCGCTCTACGGCGACTACGATCGCTTCCGCGGCCGCGTCGCCGCCGAGCCCGTCGAGCCCGCGCCGGCGTACGACAAGTTCGAGGCGGAGGCCGAGGAGAGCTACGCGGACGTCGACGAGGACTTCGACGAGCTCTTCGACGGCGAGGGGGCGGTCGATGACGCGCCCCGGCGGGACATGGCCCGCGCCGTGGCGAAGCCCGCGCCGCGGCCGAAGAAGCGCGCGAGCGGCCGCCGCCAGGAGAAGGCGAAGAAGGAGGTCTCGCGGCAGGCGTACCCCTCCTTCGGCGGCGCGCCCGGGGGGATGCCGTCGACGCTGACCGGCAGCGTCGCGCCGCCGCCGATGCCGATGGCCCCGCCCGCGTCGATGCCGATGGCGCCGCAGTCCCTGTCGGCGCGCTCGCGCGGCGGGTTCTTCAGCAGCAGCGGCGGCGGCGGCGGGCCGGCGGACACCGGGACCTACATGCTCGCGGAGGAGGCCGCCGCCTTCGCCCCGGAGCCGCAGGAGGATCCGAGCGCGCTCCTGGCCTACGGCGACCTGCGGATGCCGGCGCCGACCTCGAGCGAGCGCGGCAAGCTGATCCTCGTCCGCCGCCAGCAGCGGATCCGCGAGCTCGTCACCGTCCGCCGCGAGGCGATCATCGACGAGGTGATCGTCGCCATCGACCGCGCCTCGGGCCTGGCGGGGGGCGCCGGCGCCTCGTTGCCGCCGCGCCACGACTGGCCGACGAGCGTCGACGGCTTCGACTACGCCTACGTCGCCGAGGGCGAGGTCGACGTCGAGGCAGACGGCGACTTCCACGGGATCCCGCTCCTCGCCCGCGCGGCCGAGGTCACGATGATCCACGTCGTCGTCCCGCGCGAGAGCACCGACGTCTTCCGCGTCGCGACCTTCAAGAACCCGCTCGACGCCCCGCTCCTCAGCGGCCCGGCCGACGTCTACGTCGGCGGCGACTACCTCCTGACCTGCGACCTGCCGCTGGCGCCGGCGCGCGGCGAGGTCCGCCTCGGCCTCGGCGTCGAGCAGGCGATCAAGGTCTCGCGCAACACCGCCTACGGGGAGGAGAGCGCCGGCCTCATCGGCGGCTCGCTCCTCCTCAAGCACCGGATCACGATCGAGGTGAAGAACGGCCTCGAGCGCGCCGCCCACGTCGAGGTCCGCGAGCGCGTGCCGAGCCTGCGCGAGGGCGAGGACGAGATCAGCCTCGAGGTCGGCCCCGTCGACCCGCGCTGGCACGACTACGAGCCCGAGGAGTACACCCTCAAGGGCGGCCACCGCTGGCGCGTCGACGTCGCGGGCGGCGGCAGCCAGGTGCTGCGCGCCGCGTACACCGTGAAGATCTCGGCGAAGAAGGAGCTCCTCGGCGGCAACCGCCGCGAGGCCTAGGCAGAGGAAGAGCCAGAAGAAGAGCCAGAGGAGAGCGTGATGTCGACGCAGCCGACCGCCCCCAGCAAGCACCCCAGCGCCGCGACCGAGGCCGAGGCCGAGGCGAGCGCGCTCGCACTCCCCGTCGACGAGGTGATCCTCCTCGAGGATCGCGCGCACGTGATCCGCCGCGGCGCCGTCGAGGTCGGCGCCGGGACCTCGCGCTTCGTCGTCGCCGAGGTCTCCCCGGTGCTCAGCGATCGCACCCTCTGCGCCTCGCTGCGCCGCCGTGACGGCGACGAGGTCAGCGGCGCCCGGGTCCAGGACGTCCGCCTGCGCCGGCGCAAGGTCGAGCGCCTCGAGGCCCGCCCGGAGGAGTCGCAGCGGATCGCCCGTCAGCGCCTCGAGATCGGCGAGCGGGCGTCGCAGCTGAAGATCCGCTACACCCGCGCCCGCGAGCGCCTCGACTGGCTCGGCCGCGTCGCCGCGTCGCAGCTCGAGGACGCGGCGACCGACGCCGCCTGGGGCCGCTGCGAGCCCGAGCGCTGGTCGAGCGAGCTCGCGGAGATCCGCGCCGACGAGGAGGCCGCGCGCCGCGAGCTCCTCGTTCTCGCCGAGGAGCTCGAGGACCTCAAGGAGGAGCTCCAGCGCCTCGGTCGCCTCGCCGCGGCCAAGGCCGACGTCCGCGAGGAGGTCGTCGCCGAGCTCGTGATCGAGGTCGTCGCCCGCGCCCCGGGCCGCTTCCAGCTCCAAGTCGACTACATCGTCCCCGGCGCCTGCTGGCGGCCCTACCACCGCGCCGAGCTCAGCGAGCCGGCGGCGGCGGAGGAGGGCGGGCCGACCCTCGCCTTCGCCTGCGAGGGCTGCGTCTGGCAGCGCACCGGCGAGGACTGGGAGAACGTCCAGCTCGTCTTCTCGACCGAGCGCCTCTCCCTCGGCAGCGAGCCGCCGACGCTCGACAGCGACGTCCTCCGGATCACCCGCCGCCGCGAGGTCATCGAGGTCGAGCTCCGCGATCAGGAGATCCAGACCGCCGGCCTCGGGGGCGAGAGCAGGCCCGCGGCCGAGCTCCCGGGGATCGACGACGGCGGCGAGGCCCTCGAGCTGCGGGCGAGCCGGCGCGTCGACGTCCGCAGCGACGGCCGCCCGCACCGCGCTCCCCTCTTCGCCTTCACGACCGAGGCGACCCTCGATCGCGTTCTCCTCGCCGAGCTCGACCCAGCGGTGATCCTCAAGAGCACGCAGGTCAACCGGGCGACGCAGCCGCTCCTCGCCGGCCCCGTCGACCTCGTCCGCGGCGGCGGCTTCGTCGGTCGGACGTCGATCCTCTTCATCGCCCCCGGCGAGCGCTTCGAGCTCGGCTGGGGCCCCGACGCCGCCCTCCGGGCGCTGCGCGAGGTCGACCTCACCGACGAGGAGAAGAGCATGCTGTCGTCGTGGACCGCGACGATCCACGCCGTCACCCTGCGCCTGAGCAACCTCGGCGCCGAGCCGCGGCGGATCAAGGTCTCGGAGCGCGTGCCGATCTCGGAGATCGAGAAGGTGAAGATCGAGCTCGACCGGCGCAAGACCACAGACGGCGCCGCGCCTGACGACAACGGCGTCATCACCTGGGACGTCGACCTCGGCGCCTTCGAGCGCCGGCGCCTCGAGCTGCGCTACACGCTGCGCAAGCACGGCGACGTCAGCGGGATCTAGCGGCTTCACCTGTCGAAAGAGTCAGGCCCCGCGGCGCACCGCGGGGCCTGTCTCCGTCGACCGGGCCCTCGCGCGGCGCTCAGCC
>JAGQIT010000512.1:6856-10803 GCA_020431135.1 Myxococcales bacterium
CGCGTCGCCGTTCACGGTCACGACGCACTGGTCCTCGAAGCCCTCCTGGACGACGCCGTCCAGGGTCAGCTTGCAGTCGCGGACGCCGTTGATGATCTCCTGGAAGGCGGCGACCAGCGCGTCCTTGTCGTTCGCCTTGTAGAAGGGCGCGTCGGGGTCGCCCTGCATCACGCCGGCCCCCGCGTTCGCCATGTCCTGGAGGTGCTGGTCGCTGACCTGGTTGCCGACGCTGATCACGTAGGTCCGGATGCCCTCCGAGAAGGCCGTCTCGGCCGCGGCCACGGCGACGCCCTGGCCGTTTTGCGGGTTCGGCTCGGCGCAGGTGTCGGGCTCGCCGTCGGTGGCCAGGACGATCACCTTGTCGCCGGGCGCGGGGTCGTTGAGGAGCGTGTCCATGACCGCGAGGATCGACTCGCCGGTCGGCGTCTCGTCTTCGGGTTGGTTGGCGGCGTAGACCGCCTCGATCGCCGCGTAGTTGCTGAGGTCGGGCGGCACCTCGGTGATCACCGGGCACTCGCCGCCGTCGTTGCCGTTGAAGCTCGTGTAGAGGCCGAGGGCGAAGCGGACCTCCTCCTGCAGCGTCAGGACGATGCCATCCTGGGCGTTGAGGAGCGCGTCGTAGACCGCGTCCCAGCGGTTGGTCCCGCCGAAGCCCGAGGTCATGCTCCCCGACTGGTCGATGAGCAGCATCACCGTCGGGATCTGCGGCTCGAAGGTGACGTCGGCGTCGGCGCAGACGTCCGTGTCGGACTCGCTCTCGCTCTCGCCGGCGGTCGCGCCCATCGTCGTCGTCCCCATCGTCGCCGTCGCGCTCGCCGAGGTCGTCGTCGTCGTCGTGCTCGTGCCCTCGCTGGCGCTCGCGCTGCCGCTGCCCTCGGTGGTCGTCGACGTCCCCTCGGTGGCGCTCGCCGAGCCGGCGGTCGTCGTCGTCGTGTCGGCGGTCGTGCCGGTCGTCGAGGTCCCGCTCGCCGACGACGCGCCGTCATCCCCGCTGCACCCCGCCGCCAGGAGCGCGGCGAGGGTCCACCCGCCGAGCCCGCGGAGCCGCGCGCCTGTCCTCGTCTTCGCCTTCATCCAAACCATCGTTCGCATCCCCATCACCGCCGTTCAGGGCTCTAGGGTACGCAACGTTTGTGACGACGTCAGCACGCGGCGTCGTTTGGCCGCGCGCGCGGGCGGTGATGGAGCCGGCGTGTCGGGTCAGGTGCGCTGGCGCTCAGAGACTATGTCTCTTTGGTCATGTTGTGCGAGCCGGCGGCGCGCGCCGCGGGGGCTGGAGACCACGGCTTCGCGGGCGCCGGACCGCGATCGTCGCGCTCAGGCGTCGCTCGCCGGCGCGCCCTCGGTCGGCGTCATCGCGGTCTGGCGCCCGATCGCGGCCGGCACGTAGTTGCCGCTAGAGAGGATCATCTTGAACGCCTCCTCGACCGAGACGTTGAGCTCGGTGCAGCGGGCGCGCTCGACGACGAAGAGGCGGCCGACCATCGGGTTCGGGACCTCGGGGATGTAGACGCAGCAGCGCTCCGGGTCGCCCTCGAGGGGATCGCCGCTGGTGAACGCGAGGACCGCCCGCTCGCCGTCGGGGACGAGCACGACCTTGGCGTAGATCCCCTCGCGGCCGCCGGGCGTCAGCGACACCTGCTTCCACGCCTTGTAGAGCTCGCGGAGCACCGGCACCTTGAGGAGCAGGCGATCGATCCACTCGAGGATCATCCGGCCGACGATCGACGAGACGATCAGGCCGACGAGGTAGATCACGCCGATCGCCACGGCGAAGCCGATGAAGGGGACGTCGATGCCGAAGAGCGCCTTCACCGGCGCGCGGCTGCTCTTCTCGACGTAGACCACCAGGGCGACGGTGACGACGAGGGGGATCGTCGAGAAGATCCCGGTGAGGAGGGTCTTCTTCAGGTGCCGCTTGAGCTTCTTCGCCGCGCTCACGGTGCTAGCTTCGCCTACGGTCGGGCGAACGCCAAGACGAGAGGGAGGACGCGAGGGCGCTGCGGCGGCCGCCGAGCACCTCGAGCATCTCCTGGGTGG
This sequence comes from Myxococcales bacterium, assembly GCA_020431135.1. GTDB lineage: Bacteria > Myxococcota_A > Polyangia > Nannocystales > Nannocystaceae > JADJRG01. Next base: position 8,897 of record JAGQIT010000512.1, read on the forward strand.
TCGCCTCCTGCTGGAGCTTGCGGAGGTGGCGCTCCTGCTCGCCGATGCGCCGCTCGCTCGCCTCAAAGGCCCGGCTCATGGTCTGGAGGCGGGCGGAGGCCTCGGCGGCCGCGGCCGCGCACAGCCCGTGGACGAGGCGCGCGTGGATGAGGAGGCGGGAGGCGGTCGCGTTGGCGATCTCCGGCGGCGTCAGGCGGACCATCGGCGATCGCATCCGCGCCTCGAGGTCGGCGAGCTGCGGCGCGATCGCGGGGTCGTCGGTCGGCGTCGCCGACCAGCTCGCGATCACCGGGGTGCCGCTGGCGAGCGTGCGGCCGGCGAGGATCAGCGTCAGCTCGAGCGCCGGCGCCGGCGCGAGGGCGTCGAGGAGGCGGATGACCCGGGAGGCGAGGCCCTCGACGGCCGCGAAGGAGATCGGGGTCGGCAGCGCCTCGCCGACCTCGGCGACGCCGCGCAGCTCGGCGGCCAGGCGGGCCCCGACGACGAGGGTGAGCGCCGGCTCCTCGCCGCGCAGGCGCTCGCTGAGCGCCTCGGCGATCGTCCGATTGAGGCGCCCGCACAGGCCGAGGTCGGTGCCGATGGCGATCACCGCTTGGGCGCGCGGCGGCGGCTCGGACTTCGCGGGGGCGCCCGCCGGATCGCGGGTCGCCCGGCGGTGGAGGTGCTCGCAGAGCGCGAGGTGACGCGCCGCCTGGGTGACCTTGCCGCTCCAGCGCAGGCTCTGGGCGGCGGCGAGCGTGCGCGCGGCGTGGGCGATGTCGCGGAAGCTCCGCCAGGCCTTGAGGCGGTGCTCGAGGTGGCGGAGGGCGGTCACGTCGGCGCCCCCGCGTCGCCGGCGTCCTCGTCTTCGTCGGGCTTGGCGACGGTGCGCGCGGCGACGAGCGGGCGGAGGCGGCGGCGGAGGAGCTCGAGCGCGTCTTCGTCGATCTCGCGGCCGTCGTCGAGGCGGCGGAGGACGTCGCGGTGGTGCTCGCGGCAGGCGGCGCCGGCGTCCTCGACCAGGGCGAGGAGATCGCCCTCGGGGACCGAAGTGATCTTCGGCTCGGCGAGGAGGAGGAGGCGCAGCGCCGAGTCGCTCCAGCGCAGCGGCGACGCGCGGTCCTGGCGGAGCAGCGCCCGCGTCCGTCGACCCCAGGCGATCACCTCACGGGCCGAGCGCTCGAGCTGGGCGCCGAAGCGGGTGAAGGTCTCGAGCTCGAGGAACTGCGCGTACTCGTTCTTCACCCGCCCGGCGAGCCTGCGGATCACCTTGGGCTGGGCCTTGCCGCCGACGCGCGAGACGCTGAGGCCGACGTCGACCGCCGGCAGGTGGTGGTCGGCGACCAGCGCCGCGTCCATGCGGATCTGGCCGTCGGTGATCGACACGAGGTTCGTCGGGATGTAGGCGGCGAGGTCCCCGGCCTGGGTCTCGATCAGCGGCAGCGCCGTCAGCGAGCCGCCGCCGCGCTGCTGGCTGAGCTGGGTCGCGCGCTCGAGGAGGCGGGCGTGGGCGTAGAAGACGTCGACCGGGAAGGCCTCGCGGCCGACCGGGCGCCCGAGGAGAAGGGCGAGGGCGCGGTGGGCGTGGGCGTGGGCCGTCAGGTCGTCGAGGACGACGACGACGTCGCGGCCGCGGAGCATCAGCTCCTCGGCGATCGTCATCGCCGTGTAGGGCGCGAGGTGGATCTGGCCGAGGGGCGCGTCGGCCTCGGCGACGAGGGCGAGGCCGCGGTCGAAGAAGCCGGCGCGGCGCAGCTCGTCGAGGCTCGACGAGACCTCGGCGCCGCGGCGGCCGATGGCGACGTAGATCCCGACGATGTCGGGGTCGAGGGCGGCGAGGATGTCGAGGCCGAGCTCGCTCTTGCCGGTCGAGCGGTCGCCGATGAGGAGCTGCCGCTGGCCGCGGCCGACCGGGATCATCGCGTCGA
>JAGQIT010000513.1:0-289 GCA_020431135.1 Myxococcales bacterium
GTCGATCCGCGCCAGACCTACGTCGGCGCCGAGGTCGATCTCGAGCGCGTCGCCGCCGGCGTCGTTCTCCACCCCGGCGCGCGGATCTGCGGCGCGCGCAGCTTCCTCGGGCCGGGCGCCGAGGTCGGCACCGAGGGCCCCGCGACCCTCGTCGACGCCGTCTTCGGCGAGAACGCGGCGATCGCCAGCGGCTACGTCCACGGCGCCGTCCTCCTGCGCGGCGCCTCCCTCGGCGGCAACGCCCACGTCCGCGCCGGCACGCTCCTCGAGGAGGAGGCCTCGACCGCCC
>JAGQIT010000513.1:339-11327 GCA_020431135.1 Myxococcales bacterium
CGGCTCGCTGATCAACTTCTGCGACTGCCTGATGGCCGGCGGGAGCTCGCGGCGTGATCACTCGGAGGTCGGCAGCGGCTACATCCACTTCAACTTCACGCCCTGGGGCGCGCGCGGCGACAAGGCGACGCCGTCGCTCGTCGGCGACGTCCCCCGCGGCGTGCTCCTGCGCGAGCGTCGGATCTTCCTCGGCGGCAGCGGCGGGATGATCGGCCCGCGAAACGTCGGCTTCGGCGCGGTCGTCGGCGCCGGCTCTGTCATGCGCAGCGACGTCGCCGACGACCGCCTCTCGCTCCAGCGCGGCCGCGCCCTCGATCGCCCCCTGGACCCCGAGCACCTCGATCCCCTCGCCGCCCGCTACGAGCGCAACCTCCGCTACATCGGCGAGCTCGTCGCCCTCCGGGCCTGGTACCGCGAGGTCCGCCTGCGCCGGGCCGCGGCGCAGCCGCACACCGCGATCGTCACCCGCGAGGCGATCGCCAACCTCGACCTCGCGATCGACGAGCGGCGCAAGCGACTCATCAGCTACGCCGGCGAGCGCGGCCTCGCCGCGGAGGAGCTGCCGCCGCTCGCCCCCGACTCCTACCCGCCGTGCCCGATCGCGATCGACGGGGCCGCGGACGAGCACGTCGCCTGGGTGCAGGGCCTCGACGAGGACGCCGCCGAGGCGCTCCGCGCCTGGCTCGCGGGCATCGTCGCCGACGCGTGCGCGGCCTAGGATGCTGTCCGAGTCAGCCCGCGCACGCTCGACCTGACCGTTAGGGCAGGAACCACGGGTAGTCGCTGCGGTCGGCGCAGATCGTCCCCGCGGGCTCGGCCACGAGGTCGATGTCGGCGCTCAGCGGCGGGTCGCCGTCGGGCACGTAGAGCCCGTCGACGGCGATCGTGTAGGTCCCCGGCGCGAGGTCGACGACCGCGTACTCGAGGTCGAAGAGGCACAGGCAGTCGCAGAGCCCCTCGGCCTCGGTCGTCGTGATCATCACGGCGTCCTCGGTGATCACGAACTCGGCGTCGACGCCCTCCGGGCAGCAGTTGAAGGCGGCGTTGTGGTGCTTGAGGGTGAGCGCGCCGACGCCGTCGTAGCTGTACTCGACGCACTCCTGGACGATCTGCGGCTCCTGGACGTCGAGGCACTCGTCGCCGATCGACACGAGCGATCCCGAGGGCTCGACGCCGCCGCCGGTCGAGCTGGAGGAGCTGGAGGAGCTCGACGAGCTGGACGAGGTCGACGAGGTCGATGAGGTCGACGACCCCGAGGAGGTCGACGAGGCGGAGGACTCGCTCTCCGCGGCGGTCGTAGAGGTGCTCGAGCTCGTGGAGGTGCTCGAGCTCGTGGAGGTGCTCGAGTCGGTCGACGAGGTCGAGTCGCCGCCGGTGCAGGCGGCGAGGAGGAGGGCGAGGGCAGGCGCGGCGAGGCGATAGGAGTAGGGCATGGCCTGGAGCCTACTGCGGGTCCGACCGCGTCGGCGCGCAACCTCTGCTCGCGCGCTGGGCGGCCCACGCAAGCATCGCCAGTCGCGTCCTCTCGCGGCTCAGCGGGCGCGAAATAGCGGCCGAGGCCGTCGACTCGCGCCCCCGTCTGTCGCCTGCGGGCCTCAGGTGAGGCCACGGGAGCGTGTCCTTTGGGACATCTTGATCGGTGGGGCGCCAACGCCGCGGGCTCAGGTGAGGCCGTATCGCGCCGCCGGCGTCGCCGCAGGAGCGTGTCCTTTGGGACACGCTCGAGCGATGAGGGCGAGCGCTACGACGCCGCCGCCGCGAGGCTCGGCTCGAGCAGCGCGAGCGCCCGCTGGCCGCCCATGGTCGTCACGAGGGTCGTCACCTTCGGCCCCTTGGGGCGCCCGAGCAGGAGGTCGTAGACCACCGGCAGGAAGCTCTTGTTGTCGAGCCCGGTCCCCTCGCAGAGCGTGCGCATGTGCGGGACGAGGTCGTCCTCGCGGATCCCCGGCTCCTCGCGCAGCACCTTCACCAGGCGGCCGAGCACGGTCGCCTCCGCGTCGCTAAGCGCCCGCGTCGTCGGCTCCTCGCGGATCCGGTAGCGGAAGTCGTCGGGCGCGTACTCGGTGATCCAGCGCCAGGCGCAGGCCGCCCGCGCCTGGCAGCGCGCGCGCTCCTCCTCGGTCGTGATCTCGCCGCTCTCCACGTAGTGCGCGACGGTCCCCTCGAGGTCGCCGTCGTGGATCTGGAGGATCATCGACAGGTGGCGGAAGGGCGGGATGAAGGGCGCCGGCGCCCCGGGCTCGACGCGCGTGTGCTCCGGCGACGCGAGCTGGAGCGCGCGCCGGGCCGCCTGCCGCTTCTTGTCGGACTTCGCCCCGGAGTCCGCCTCGTAGGCCAGGCGGCGCGTGCGGTCGTAGTCCTCGTAGATCTTGATGACGTCGAGGTCGAACGAGATCTGGAACTCGGTGTTCGGCTTGTAGGAGACGAAGATCCAGCGCAGGACCTCGGGCTCGTAGATCTCGAGGCAGTCGGCGACGGTGACGACGCCGCCGCGCGAGCTCGAGATCTTGCCGGCCCGCCCCTTGATCCGGACGAAGTCGTAGCCGACGTAGGACGGCGCCTTGCCGCCGTAGATCTCGGCGACGAGGGTCTTCGCCGTGTCGTAGGAGCCGCCGGCGGACGAGTGGTCCTTGCCGCCGGGCTCGAAGCACACGCCCTCGACGGCCCAGCGCATCGGCCAGTCGATGCGCCACGGCAGCTTGATGTTGATCGGCCTCGACGTGTCGCGCAGATCGACCTCCTCGCGGTGCTCGCAGTCGCCGCAGGTGTAGGTCACGCGGTAGGGGTCGTCGCCGAGCTCGAAGGTCAGCTCGTCGCGGCCGCAGGCGTCGCAGAAGCCGGCGAGCGGCAGCCAGTCGTCGCCGAGCATCGTCCGCGCGCCGGTGGCCTCGCGGGCGCGGTTGAGGATCGCCCGGATCTCGTCGCGCCGGCGGATCGCCGTGGCGATCCCCTCGGCGTAGGCGCCGGCGCGGTAGCGCTTCGACTGGCGGATGAACTCGGGCTCGATCGCCAGCGGCGCGAGGCTCGACTCGAAGGCGGCGATGTTGTGGTCGGCGTAGCTCGGGTGGTCGCCGAAGGGGTCGGGGACGTCGACGATGCTCTTGCGCAGGTTCGCCGCGAGAACGTCGGCGTTAGGCATCCCCTTGGGCACCTTGCGGAAGACGTCGAAGTCGTCCCACGAGTAGATGAAGCGGACCTTCACGCCGTGGTCGCGGAGCGCCCGGGCGACGAGGTCGACGGTGATCACCTCGCGGAAGTTGCCGATGTGGACGACGCCCGAGGGGGTGATCCCGGCGGCGCAGGTGAAGAGCTCGCGGCCCGGGTGCTCGCGCACCGTCTTCGCCGCGGCGAAGTCGGCCCAGTGGTTGAGATGAGGATCAGCGGGGCTCTTGCCGGCCATCGTGCTGGGGTTGTCGCGCACGACGCCGCCGCCTGGCAAGCCCCACGGGCGCAGAGCGTCATTTTCTCCGGCATCTCCGGCGTCTCCATCCTCGCCTGCCGCCGGGCAGCCGCCGCGAGGGTCCGGGCGCGCCGCCGGAGAACGGAGCGAGGCGCCGGTCCGGCGGCTGCCGGCCGACGCCTCGACGTCGCGTGCGCGCGCTACGGCGACGCCGCGGCTACTTGCACATGGCGGCGTCCTTGAGCGCCTGACCGCCCGAGGTCAGCCACTCGCCGGCGCCGCCGGACTCGTACTTCTCCATGCCCTGCATGACGAGGGCGCAGGCCCGCTTGTCGTCGCCCTTGTAGCGGGCGACGGCGGCCCGGTTGACGAGGGCGCGGCCGAGGAGGACGTCCTGGCCCTGCTCCTCGGCGATCTTCTGCGCCTTCTCGAGGGCCGTCGCCGCGGCGTCGAGCTCCTCCGGCTTGGTGATCTGGTCGGTGCCGCCGAAGGCGTTGGAGATCCGGACCTCGGAGTAGACGATCATCGCCAGGGCCGCGTCCTTGCCCTTGCGGTCGGCCTCGAAGGCCTTCTCGAGGGCGGCGATCGCCTCCTCGTAGCGCTCGATGCCGAGGTTGTAGGAGCCGATGGCGATGTTCGCCGCCGCGACGACCTCCGGGTCGCCTGTCTTTTCGGCCATCGTCACGGCGTACTCCGCCGACTCGCGGGCGTTCTCGGCGATGTCGTTGACGACGGCGAGCGCGTACCAGGCGGCGGCGAGGCCCGAGGCCCGGAACTGCTCGCGGTCGCGGAGGTCCTTCCACATCGGCTCGAGGGTGGTCGTGGCCGGCTCGAACTCGGCGGCGATGACCTTGGTGCGGGCCTCGGCGATCTCCGGCGGATCGGGCTCCTGCGGGACCTCGGGCTCGGCGGGCTCGGCCTTCTCGCCGCCGCTGTCGCCGGTCTCCCCCGCGGTGGTCGCGCCCTCGTCCGGGGGTTGCGTCGCGTCGTCCTTCTTGCAGGCGGTGACCAGCGTGAAGGCGGCGCAGAAAACCAGCAGGCGTCTCGTCATGTCTTCTCTCTCTCTCGTGATCGGTGGAGGCCGGGCCCTCAGGCGTCGGCGGAGGTCTCGCTCGGGGTGTCGGAGGTCTTGATGCTCGTGGCGACCGGCTCGGTCGGTTCGGGCGCCTCGGTCGGTTCGGTCGGCTCGGGCGGCGGCGGTCGGCGAACCAAGCGCACGTGGAGCTTACCGTCTTGGCCGAGCGAGCCGTAGACCTGCGCGCTCGGATCGCCGCCCTCAGCGACGTCGCTCTCCGGCGTGAAGCGGCCGATCACCTCGACCTCGTCGCCGAGGTAGAGGCCGATCCACTCGTGGCCGCGCGAGGCCCCGGTCTTCTCCTCGGGGGCGACGACCTGGGCGCGCTCGAGGCCCTCGAGCGCCGCCTGGCCGCTGGCGTCGCGGATGAAGACCACGTCGGCGCCGACCGCCATGTCGCGGCGGCCGTCGGCGCGATTTCGCCAGACGCACTCGCGCCCCGGGGCGCCGCCGAGGTTCTGGTCGGAGCCGCTGAGCACCCCGCGGATCATCACCATCCCGGCCGGCGCCTCGGCGATCGGCCCCGGGCGGTCGCGGTCCTGGAAGCGCCGGACCTGCTCGCGGAAGGCGGCGTCGAGGGGCTCGTCGTCGAGGCCCCAGCGGCCGCGCCCGAGGCCGCCGCCGAGCTGCTGGCCGAAGCGGCGGTTGCCGTACCAGTAGACGGTGATCGCCAGCGGGATCATGAAGGCGAGGACGATCGCCAAGGGCGGGATCCCGGCGCCGAGATCGAGGAGGTCGTCCATAGCGGGGAGCCTACCAGTAGGCCTCGGAGATCGTCAGGGTGAAGCCGAGCTCGCCGCCCTCGCGCGCCTTGGTCTTGCCCTCGACCAGCGAGCGCCCGACCGCGCCCGGCTCGATGCGCTCGATCGGCGCGCCGCGCAGGCGCAGGCCGTCGGAGAAGTTGATCTCCGGGACGACGCCCTCGATCGGCACGGTGCTCCGGTTCTCGACGAGGACGACCCAGCGGACGCGGCCGAGCCAGATCTCGGGGCGGCCCTCGATCTCGAGGTCGACCGCGGGGCCGATGTCGTAGGCGCGGTTGGGGCGCGCGGCGATCCGCGGGATCAGGCGCATGCGCGCCGACTGGTAGTCCATCTGGACGAGGAACTCGCGGATCACGTTGAGGCCGAGGAGGCCGTCGGAGCGGTCGTTGGTGCAGCCGTCGCAGACCGAGACCAGGAGGCCGCCGAGCGCGACGTCGCCGAGGCGCAGCGCCGGCAGGTAGACCATCCGGCTCTCGCGCGGCCCGCTCGCCGTGTTGAACTGCAGCGTCGGCGCGTCGTCGGGGACGTCGATGCCGAGGCGCTCGGCGGCGGCGCTGCTGATCGTCGTAAACGACGCGCCTGTGTCGAAGAGGTAGGGGTAGGTCGCGCTGCCGTCGGGGCCCTCGAGCTCGACGTCCATGAGGATCGCGTTGCCGTCGGCGGAGAAGGGGACCGTGATCGCGTCCTCGGGGTCGTTTTCGCCCGCCGTGACGGTCTTTGGCGCCGGCTCCTCGTCGCCGAGGGGATCCACGAGATCTGCCGTGTTGTGCCCGAGCGCGCTCAGGTAGCGGGTCCAGGTGTGGGAGTCGCCGACGCGGTCGATGATGAACCACGCGCTGTGCTGGCGCAGGGACGTGCCGACGAGGTCGGGGATGAGCTGCGCGGAGAGGCCGAGCGCGGAGAGGTTCCAGACGAGCGGCAGCCAGCCGAGGGTGCTGGCGACGTGGCGGCGATCGCCCCCGTGCTTCCAGAGCGTCAGGGCGAGCGGCGCGCCGAGGGTCATCAGCGCGGCGATCCCCCACGTCCGCGCCGCGAGCCAAGGCGCGCTGAGATCGCCGGGCGCCTGGGCCCGCGCGAGCGCGGAGGTGATCCACAGGGCGACGAGGATGACCACGACCGAGGCGACGGAGAGCGCGAACCACCCGAAGACGGTGGCGATCGACGCGATGAGCGACTTCATCCCGCGCATCCGGTGCGCGGGCGCGTGCTCGCTGGCGCGGGGGCTCCCCATGGCCTGCATCGGCGCATCCGCGGGGCGCTTCTCCATACCGCTCATCGTGCTCGTGTCCCCAGACCCGCGATGGCGGATATCATGGCGGTTGGGGCGCGAATTCTCCACATCCTGGATACTAGCCCAAGTCGGTCCGCGCGGGGGTCCGCGCTGGATTCTGCCGGCAAAACACGTACGATAGCTAACAAAGATGGGCACAAAGCCGCAGCCTGGGAAGATCGCGACCTTCGGGGTCCGGTTCGAGACGCACGACCACTTCCTGGTCGAGTACACGGACCATCTCCGCGGCGGGTGCCTCGTCTTGCCTGGGGTGAAGACCTTGTCCAAGGGACAGCCCGTCCGGATCAAGCTCAGCTTGCCCAACCGCGGCGTCCTCTACCTCACCGGCCTCTCCCTCGGGCCGGATCACCCCGACGCCGAGGGCAAGGGGACGCTGGTCCGCCTGTCGGCGCTGACCGACGAGCAGAAGCGGGTGATGGAGCTCTGCGTCAGCGCCGTCATCGGCACCGGCGACACCGCGCCGACCACCAGCTCGAAGCCGATCGAGGTGCTCCTCGTCGAGGACTCCGACAACATCCGCGCCGAGCTCACGCAGGCGCTGACCCAGCGCGGCCTCAAGGTCCGCGTCGCTGAGAACGGCCTCGTCGCGATCTCGTCGGCCCTCAAGGCCGAGCCCGACGTCATCCTCACCGACGTCGAGATGCCGGTGATGGACGGCTGGACGCTCCTCCGCATGGCGCGCTCGCGCAAGCGCCTCTCGCACCTGCCGATCGTCTTCCTGACCTCGCTCAGCGACGAGATGTCGCGCCTCCAGGGCTACCGCATGGGGGTCGACGACTACCTGCCGAAGAAGCTGCCGCCCGACGAGATCGTCGCCCGCCTCCAGGGCGTTCTCCGGCGCCAGCGCAAGGCCGGCAGCGACGAGGCCAAGGTCGCCTCGGCGGCGTCCGGGCTGCGCGGCGACCTCCGCCACGTCGGCCTCGGCTCGGTGCTCTCGTTCCTCGAGGCGGAGAAGAAGACCGGCGACCTCCGCGTCGAGAACGGCAGCGACCACGCGGTGCTCCGGATCGTCCACGGCTTCCTCCGCGACGTGAACCCGCTCGGCAAGTGCGCCGAGCACCAGGACCGCGTCTTCGAGCTCCTCGGCTGGAAGGGCGGGCAGTTCGAGTTCGTCTCCTTGCCCGAGGGACAGGAGGTCGATCACGGCCCGCTGAAGCCGACGCCGATGACGTACCTGCTGATGGAGTTCGCCCGGCGCGAGGACGAGGCCTCGGCCGGCCGCGGGAGCTGAGCCGCCGCGGCTCGCGGCGCGTTGCGTTCTGAGATCATGTTTTAACAGACATGCTCTCGAGTCGTTGACGGCGCGACTGCTCTGATAGGCTCGTCCCGTCCCCTCGCATCGCATCGGACGGGTCGTCCGGTCGCAGAGGAGGTCGAGGCGCTTGGTCCGTGCCAAGGGCATGTATGTGCACGCGCAGCGGTCGTCGGGCGCGAGCAGGCTTGGACGCTGAGGCCGCGCTCGCTGCTCTGCTCGCGTCGATCGCAGCGCGGACGGAGGATGTCACCGTGACCCGCGGGGCGTCGTCTCTGTGCGCGAGGGCGTCGCAACTGCGGCTCGCGGCTCGCGGGTCAGCCTCGCCGCAGCGAAGAGGCGCGAGATGGATGACGACTCGAAAAAGAGACCCAGCGCGAGGGCGGGCCTCGGCTGGGTCTCTCGGTGCGGCGCCCATGTGGGCGTCGCCGCTCCGCGGGGCTGCCGATCAGTGGATCGCCTTGCCGCTCCCGGAGGGCTTGCCGCCGCCGCTCGGGGCGGCGACCGGCTTGTCGCTCTTGGCGCAGGTCGCGTCGACGCGCCAGACGCTGCCCGACTGGAAGGGCTCGGTGTTCATGATCAGCAGGTCGCCGCCGCCGCCGTTGCCGCAGTGCTGCTTGGCGAGGTCGACCGCGTCGGCCGCGGAGGGCCCCTTCGCCTTGGCGATGCCGAGCTCCTTGTAGGGCTCGTTGAGGTCGTCCTTCGAGTTGATCACGCGGACCTGACCGGGATCGACGGGGACGCCGGTGCCGTTCCCCCGGAACGAGCCGGAGGCGCCGCCGCAGGCCGGGGCTGCGAGGGTGAGGGCGAGGGCGGGCAGGAGGGTGAGGGGGACGAGTAGACGACGCATGGGGGACTCCAGGGGCTGGGGCGCGGCGTCGGGCCGCGCGCGTGCCAGCGAGGGCGGGTGGCCAAGGGACCAGGGGACCAGGGGGCTCGGGGGCTCAGGAAACGGAGAAACCAGGAAAAATGTACGCGGTCGGCTCCGACGACGCGAGAGACGCGAAGATTCGATCCCCCGCCCCGGCCGGTGCCTGTGCCTTGGGGCACAGAAGATCGCGGTCGCGGGGTGTGCCGTGGGCCACAGAGCGCGCTAGCGCTCGCCCCGCAGCACCTGGAGCTCCGGTGAGCGGATGCCGGGACCGTCGGCCTTCGCGGGGTTCTCCGCAGGCGCCGCGGAGCCCTCGCAGGCGCCGCTCAGGGCCCGCTCGCAGCGCCCGCAGGAGCCGGCGCAGCCGGCCTTGCGCCGACGGAGAACGCGGACCGTCAGCCAGCCGCTGGCGACGGCGACGGCGACGAAGGCCGCGGCGTACTGGGCGAGCTCGGCGGTCATCGGCGCCTCAGCTCTCCTGCTGGTCGTCGTTCGGGCACGAGCCGCCCTTGATCCCGCGGGCCTTGGGGCACATCCCGTAGAGCTCGAGGCGGTGGCGGACGAGGTTAAAGCCGAAGGAGCGGGCCACCCGCTCCTGCTCGCGCTCGATGTCGTGGTTCTGGAATTCGAGGACGTAGCCGCACTCGACGCAGATCAGGTGGTCGTGGTGCTCGGTGTCCCCGGCGGTCTCGTACATCGTCTGGCCGTCGCCGAAGCGCCGGTGGGCCGCGAGCCCGCACTCGGTGAGGAGCTTGAGCGTGCGGTAGACGGTGGCGTAGCCGATGCGCGGGCTCTCCTCGCGGGTCAGGGCCAGGAGCTCCTCGATGGAGATGTGGCCGTTGGCGGCGAAGAACTTCTGGGCGATGAGGTCGCGCTGGCGCGTCGTCTTGAGCTGGTTCTTGGCCAGGTAGGCGTGGAACTGGTCCATCAGCCCGTCGACGTCGACCTCGCTCTCCTGCATCGGCTGAGGAAACTATCGCGACGTCCGGTAACGGGCAAGCGTTGCGGTGGCGAAAGCAACCTCCCTATACTCCGCGGCCCATGGCCCGCGCCAAGAAGACCGCCAAGAGATCAGGCCGAGAGGCCGCAGACGAGCCGCCGACGGCGCCCCTGGACGAGGTGCTGCGCCAGCTCGAGGGCGTCGTCCACGAGCTTGAGGGCGGCGAGCTGCCGCTCGAGGTGGCGCTCGAGCGCTTCGAGATCGGCGTCCGCCTCGCCCGGCAGGGCGGCAAGCTCCTCGACGGGATCGAGGAGCGGGTGGAGGTCCTCCTCGCGGATCGCGACGAGGCCGTGCCCTTCGCGGACGCGGACGCCGACGATGAGGGAGATGAGGATGATGACTAGCGCTGCGTTTGACCTCTCCACCTACCTGAAGGACCGCCGCGCGCGGGTCGACGCCGCCCTTCGCGACGCCCTCCCCGCGCCGGGTGACGACGATCCAGGCGCCCTCAAGGAGGGGATGCGCTACGCCGTTCTCCAGGGCGGCAAGCGCATGCGGCCGATGGTGACGATCGCCGCCTGTGAGGCGGTCGGCGGCGCCGCAGACGACGCCCTGCCGCCGTCGTGCGCGGTCGAGATGATCCACGCCTACTCGCTCGTCCACGACGACCTCCCGGCGATGGACAACGATCTCGAGCGCCGCGGCCTGCCGACGGTCCATGTGAAGTTCGGCCAGGCCAACGCGATCCTCGTCGGCGACGCCCTCCTCACCCACGCCTTCACCGTGCTCGCCAGCGGCCTCCCGGGGGCGCGCGCGGCCGCGGCGATCGGCCGCCTCAGCCACCACGCCGGGATCTTCGGCATGGTCGGCGGGCAGGCGCTCGACCTCGTCTACGGCCAGGACATCCGCGACCTCGAGGTTCTCGAGCGGGTCCACGCCCTCAAGACCGGGGGGCTCTACGCGGCCTCCGGGGCGATGGGGGCGATCGCCGGCGGGGCCGACTCGGCGGGCGCCGAGCGCCTCGAGCGTTGGGGGCTCTGCTTCGGCATCGCCTTCCAGCACGCCGACGACGTTCTCGACGACGATCAGATCGCCCTCCGCCCGCAGGCGCTCGCCCGCGTCGACGCCCTCGTCCGCGAGTGCGACGACATCGCGGCGGCCTACGGCGACAGGGCCGCGGCTCTGCGGGCGCTCTCGGCGTGGGTCGCCCAGCGGGCCCACGCCGCGGCGGCCGGGGATAAGGCCGCGGACTAGCGGAGCTGTCGCGAGTCAGCGCGGTCGCGGGTTCTCCCGCGGCCGCCTCAACTCGCACCGCGGCTTGTCAGGGGCGCGCGCGCCTGTCCTGCGGCTAAAGAGGAAGGCAGGTCGCGGCAGGCGAGGGCGCGCGCATAGCGG
>JAGQIT010000514.1 GCA_020431135.1 Myxococcales bacterium
CGCGCGCGTCGGCGGCGTCGAGCTCAGCCTCGGCGCGCAGATCGGCGTCGACTTCGACCTCCGCCGGCGGCGTCGCTGAGGCGCACACGAGCGGCCACGCGAAGGCGCGCGCGAGGCCGCGGCGAACGTCCGCGCGACGGTCAACGGTCGTGTCGCCTTTCGCCGCGGGCTGCTAGGATCGCCAGCCCGCGATGTCGATCGCCCTCGAACCCGAGGGGACCACCAGCGTCCTCGACGAAGCCCTGGTTGCGGTCCTCGACCGCTTCGCCGTCGGCGCGACGCTGCCCGAGGAGTACGCCCCGCTCGCCGATCTCGCGGCCAGCCTGCGCCGCCTCGTCCCCCTCCAGCTCATCGAGCGGCAGCTGCGGCAGCTCAGCCACGGCGGCTACCTGCGCGGGGCGATCGTCGCGCTCGCGGCCGACCTCCGCCAGCGCCCGCGGGCCGACCTCGCGCTGCTCCTCGCCCGCGAGCTCATCGACGCCCTCGCGCCGCTCCTCGGCATCGCGGTCGCCCGCGCCCTCCTCACGCTGCCGAGCGTCGACGCCAGCCGCAACCTCCTCGGCGGGCCCTTCACGGTGGCCAACCTGATCCTCGGCGACGCCCTCCTCGAGGCCGGCGATCCGGGGGCCGCGCTGCGCCACTTCGAGGCGGTCCTCGCGGTCGACATCGACAATAACCAGGCGCTGCGCGGCTGGCGATCGGCGGCCCGCTCCCTCGAGAGCCGCGGCCTGTCGCCGCGCCAGCGCAGCCGCGGCCTCGCCCTCCTCGACGGCCTCGCCGAGCTCGAGATCGCCGACGGCCTCGGCTCCGATCGCTATGAGCTCGGGCGCCCGCTCGGCCGCGGCCGCCACGCCGTCGTCTACCAGGCCTTCGATCGCCGGGTCGGCCGCGAGGTCGCCCTCAAGCGCCTCCTCGTCGGCGCCGGCGATCGGATCCTCCGCGCCCGCTTCTTCGACGAGGCCCGCACCCTCGCCCAGGTCCGCTCGCCCTTCGTCGTCGCCCTCCTCGACGCCCAGCCCGAGCACGCCTTCATCGCCCTGTCGCTGTGCCGCGGCGGCAACCTCCGCCTCGCCCTGCGCCGCAGCCTCGTCGGCCCCGCCGACCTCCCGCGGATCGGCCTCGAGCTCGCCGCGGCTCTGCGGGCGGTCCACGCCGCCGGGGCGATCCACCGCGACGTGAAGCCGGCGAACATCCTCGTCCGCGACCGCGAGCCCGGCGCGGCGATCGCCCTCGGCGACTTCGGCCTCGCGCTCCCCGAGAGCCGCCAGGGCCCCGCGCGCAACGTCGGCACCCTCCGCTACCTCGCCCCCGAGCTCCGCCAGGGCCGGGCCCGCGCGAGCCAGGCCTCGGACATCTTCAGCGCCGGCGTCGTCCTCCTCGAGCTCGCCCTCGCGCCGACGCCGCTCGCCGAGGAGTTCGACCGGGTCAGCGGGGACCTCGACGCCGCCAAGCACGTCCCCGACGCGCTCCCGGACGGCTGGACCGAGCCCCTGCGCAGGATGTTGGCGGCGGATCCGGCGGCCCGCGCCCTGCCCTGACGCCGCCGGCTGCCCGAGCTTCGAGCCCACGGCGAGACGCGCCGCACTGGCACAGAGCCCGCGTCCCCCCTTGACCCGGCCGCCGTCCCGACGGGGAGGGCGCGGGCGACGAACCAGGCCGCCAGCGCCCTCCCCTGGCGCCGCCGCAGCTGGCCTCCGCGGCACGCCTGTAGTACGCCGGTTGAGCACCGTGCCCGCCCGCCTCCACCTCGCCGCCCTCGCCCTCGCCGCCTCCGCCTGCGCCGAGGAGCCGCGGACCTACAGCACCCCCGGGGCCGAGGCGACGCCGATCTTCCGCGACGACTTCGACCGCGCCGACCTCGGCGAGCGCTGGCGGACGACCGGGCCCGGCTGGGCGCTCGAGGGCGGCGAGCTCGTCGTCGAGGGCCTGCACAACCACCCCGTGTGGCTGACCCTCCCCCTCCCCGACGACGTCCGGATCGAGTTCGACGCGATCGCCGAGAGCGAGGAGGGCGACGTCAAGGTCGAGCTCGCCGGCGACGGCGAGTCCTCCGCCCGCTCGGCCAACTACGTCGCCAGCGGCTACGTCGTGATCTTCGGCGGCTGGAACAACGAGGTCAACGCGATCGCCCGGCGCAACGAGCACGGCCGCGACCGCAAGACGACCGCCAAGCCCAACGTCGAGCCGGGCCGCCGCTACCACTTCACGCTGATCCGCCAGCAGGGGGTCCTGCGCTGGGAGCTCGACGGCCGCGAGATCCTCAGCTTCGAGGACGACGCCCCCCTCGTCGGCCGCGGCCACGAGCACTTCGCATTCAACGACTGGGAGGCCCGGGTGCGCTTCGACAACCTCGTTATCTACGCGCTGTAGGCCCGGCGGCGGGGCTCCGCGTGGGCGGGCGGTCGGCGTCCTCGGACGGCCGCCCCCGCGGGCGGCTGCGGAGCGCGCAGGCACGCGCCGTGTGACAGCCGCGTGGTCTTCGTGACATCTGCCGCATATTCAGCGACGACGGCCTCCTAGCCCGGCGTCTGCTCACACGACCCGATCTTGCCCCGCCCCGGGGAACCGTCCACCTTGCGCCCTGCGCGATGGGTCCCCTCCCCCAACAATTCGGCCGCTACACCCTCCACCGAAAGATCGGTGAGGGGGGCATGGCCGAGGTCTACGCGGCGACGGTCGCCGTCGGTGAGGGCCTCGCCAAGCGCCTCGTGGTCAAGAAGATCCGCCGCGACTGCGCCGATCAGACCGAGTACGCGCGGATGTTCGTCGACGAGGCGAAGATCGCCCTCGGCCTCAACCACGCCAACATCGTCCAGGTCTTCGACTTCGGCCAGGTCGACGACGACCTCTACCTGGCGATGGAGCTCGTCGAGGGCGTCGACCTGATGCGCCTGATCCACACGGTCCACGGCAACGGCGAGCGCGTGCCGCCCGTGATCGCCGCCTACATCGCCCACCAGGTCAGCGCCGGCCTCGCCTACGCCCACCACAAGCGCGACGACTTCGGCGCGCCGATCGGCATCGTCCACCGCGACATCAGCCCGCACAACATCATGATCTCCTTCGCCGGGACGGTGAAGATCCTCGACTTCGGGATCGCCCGCCCGGCCCCGGATCCCGGCGCCCTGCCGCGCCACCGCCTGCCCTATGGGGCAGATGTTCTCGAGGACATGACCATCCAGGGGAAGGTCGCCTACATGGCGCCGGAGCAGGCGATGGGCCGCCGCGTCGATCCGCGCGCCGACATCTACGCGCTCGGCGTCGTCCTCTACGAGATGCTCACCGGGACGCTGGTCTTCCGCGGCAAGAGCCCGACGGCGCTGATCGAGGAGGTCCGGAGCACGCCGCTGCCGGCGGTGGCGAGCGTCGCCCCGGAGCTCCCGGAGCCGCTCCTCGCCGTCGTCGACCGCGCCCTCGCCCGCGACCCGGAGGCGCGCTGGGAGAGCGCGCGGGCGCTGCAGTCGGCGCTGGCGACCTACCTCCACCGCGCCGATCCGGTGGTCGACGACGAGGT
>JAGQIT010000515.1 GCA_020431135.1 Myxococcales bacterium
CGCGTCCTGAGGATCCGCGCGTCGCTAGGATCCTGCGGCACGAGTCCCGCGCGCCCTCGCTCGCCCTCGTCGACCCAAATCGCCCCAACAAGACTGCAACGTTTCGCCGAGACGATTGGGCCGAGGACTTCGACGCGAGGCCACAGGACCCCCGGTCGCCGGTCGAGCCGCGTGCGCACCGGCGTCCTCGAGAAGCAGGCCCGACACCGCGACGACTTCGCGCCACGATCGCCGCGACGCGTCCGCGCCGCGGCGCCGCTCAGTTGAAGTAGGGGACCTCGCCGTCGCGCTTGAGCAGGTCTTGCTTGCTCACGGCGACCTTGATCGCGCTGAAGTCCGCGGGCAGGACGAGGCGCGGCTCGCCGAGCGCCTCGCGGACCGCCGCCGCGTCGCCGCTGAAGAGGAGCTGGGTCTCCTGCTTCGTCAGCGAGAACTTCTTCACCGCGAGCAGCGGGTCGCCCTTGACCGCGGTCCACAGCGAGGTGTCGTCGTTCAACTTCTTCAGCAGCGTGCGCAGCCCTGTCATGTCACGTCTCCAGGGCGACGATCCTACCCGAGGTCGCGGCCGCCGCGGGAGCGCCTGCGCGCGCCCGCGTGCCTGACCATATGGACATCCCCAGTGCGAGATTGATCGCGCCCGGCGTACGCCGGCGCCTCGCCCCGCGGCGACAGGCTCAGCGCGGGCCGATGCGATCGCAGCCGACCCACGGCCGCAGGACCTCGGGCACCAGCACCGAGCCGTCGGCCTGCTGGTAGTTCTCGAGGATCGCGACGAGCGCCCGCGAGGTCGCTACGGCGGTGCCGTTGAGCATGTGCACGTACTTCGGCTTCGCCTTCTTCTTGCCGTCGCCGTCGGGGCGGTAGCGGATCTTCAGGCGCCGCGCCTGATAGTCGAGGCAATTGCTCGTGCTCGTGACCTCGCCGAAGTCGCCGCGCCCAGGCATCCACGCCTCGATGTCGAACTTGCGGTAGGCCGGGCCGCCGAGGTCGCCGCTGGCGATGTCGAGGACCACGTAGGGGAGACCGAGCGCCTGGAAGATCTCCTCCTCGATCGCCAGCATGCGCTGGTGCATCGCCGCGCTCTCGTCCCCCTCGGCCGCGGTGAAGGCGAAGAGCTCGACCTTGGTGAACTGGTGCACGCGGTAGAGCCCGCGCGACTCCTGCCCGGCCGAGCCGGCCTCGGTGCGGAAGCAGTGCGAGAGGCCGGCGACCAGCAGCGGCAGGCGATCGATCTCGAGGATCGTGTCGGCGAGCATGCCCCCGAGGGTGATCTCGGCGGTGCCGACGAGGCAGAGGTCCGAGTTCTCGACCGAGTAGACCTGCGTCGACTCGCCGCGCGGGTTGAAGCCGAGGCCCTGGAGGATCTCCTCGCGCGCGAGGTCCGGGGTCGTGTGCAGGGTGAAGCCGTGCTTGCGGGCGACGCCGAGGGCGAAGTGCTGGAGCGCGAGGTCGAGGAGCACCGCCTCGTTCTTGAGGTAGTAGAACTTCTGGCCGGCGACCTTGGCCCCGCTGGCGAAGTCGACGAGGTCGAGCGACTCGGCGATCGTCAGGTGATCGCGCGGGCCCTGCTCGGCCGTGAAGCCCTCGGCCGCGAAGTCGCGGGGCGTGCCCCAGCGGTGGAGCTCGCGGTGCTGATCGTGCGAGCGCGGGACCTCGGGGTGGGTGAGGTTGGGGACCCGCCCCCAGGCCTCGTCGCGGGCGGTGAGCGCCGCCTGGGCGAGCTCGGCGAGCTCGTGCTCGCGGTCGCGGAGGCGGCGGCCGGCCTCGACGAGCGGCGCCCTCGCGGCCTGCTGCTCGGCCTTCGGCAGCTTGCCGACCTTCTTCATCGCCGCGCTGGTCTCGTTTTGCTGGCGCCGGACGTCCTCCTGCTCGCGGAGCAGCTCGAGGTACGCGTGATCGAGGCCGACGAGGCGCTCGACGGTCGCCTGCGCCCAGCCGTCGCCGGCCTCGTCCGAGCCGAGATCGTCGAAGATCCGGACGTGACGCGCGGCGAGGTTGGTGGCGATCTCCGCCGGGCTCTCACGGAGCAGCTTGATGTCGAGCATGGCGGCGGACTCTAACAAAGG